>CAZPLX010000179.1:0-3861 GCA_964587345.1 uncultured bacterium | reverse complement strand
TCTTCACCTCTATCCTTCTCCTTGAAAACAAGTGAAATCCCTTCCCACCCACCTATTTTCGGGTTTTTCCTGAGATTTTCCTGAAAGGCCGCGAGAATTTCCGTCCTTATCATGGAGTTCCCTTTCCGTTTTACTATTGCCAGTTTCTGGAATATTCCTCTTGGATCAAAGGTTGAAAAGTCCATATCAGATTCTCCCTCTCTTTTCCCGGGGGAAGAGAGGAAAAAGAATATTTCTCTAATGAACCCAAGCCCTCCGTATTTCCCCGTGTCCACAGAGACGGATGTGAGGAAGAGAGGTCTGTCAGGAAAGATCCCTCCCCACTCCTTTAGAAGAATTTCTATGCCTCCTGAAAGGAGGGAAGCGCCGGTAATGCAGGATATATTTTTTTCAAGGAAGCGTACCTCCTCCTCCCTGGAAAGGTGGTTAATTCCCGTGGCGGTAATCACCAGGGGTTTTTTCATTTGAAGAGCGATCTCGGTTGTGGCCCTCCCTGTTGTGTACCATGGGCCTGCTAAGGAGAGAATCAGATCGGAATCGGTTGCCCCCTTCTCAAAAGATAGGGGATCCAGAAGATCAACCATCCGGGATCTATAGGGTGCCCCGAGTTTTTTCGCCATCTTCCGCACAATCCGGTATTCGTAGTCTCCCAGTGTGACGGTCCACTCTTCGGGGAGGTTCGCTATGAGATCCTTGAGAACATTTCTGGCGAAGTGGCCGGCTCCACCCAGGAGAAATATGTCCATGTGTACCTCTTATTGAATCAATTCGAGTAAGTAATGATAAGATTATAATTGACTAGTTATCAAGGTTTTGATATATATTTCTCTTCCCACCTCAACTATCATTGGGTGAGATGGGCGGGTAGCTCAGTTGGGAGAGCACCAGCCTTACAAGCTGGGGGTCACAGGTTCAATCCCTGTTCCGCCCACCATTTGCGGGGTCGTAGTTAAGCCTGGTTATAACGCCGGCCTGTCACGCCGGAGGCCGCGGGTTCGAGTCCCGTCGACCCCGCCACTATCTTTTGATATTTCTTTTCACTCTTTTTGTGATCTAAATGGAAATATGGTATGGTGTTGCGAGTTTGGGGGTTTTTCTTTTTTTACATTACATAGTTGCGGTTCTTCCCTATCAAAGGTGGTCTGTCATGGAACTAATCGTGTTTTACGAGCTGTATGGAATCCTTCTTATAGTGATATTCGCCTCCCGTGCGAGAAAAAAGACTCATAGATGGAAGGAGTGGTGCGTCCTGTGCGGGATTCTCACAGCCCTCTCTCCCGTCGCTGTGGCCTCCCTTCTCTCCTTTGTCCAGGCAGGTACGGCCACTTTTGATCCCAATCAAAACCTTTTTGTCCTCTCTTTTGTGCCCTGGCCCTGGATCGTGGGTATGACGGTCCTGTAAAAAACCCCAGTTTAGGGTTCGGAGAGAACCGGGCTGTTTCAGGTATGGGTAAACCTTGATGAGAGAAAAAAGTGTTTCCTTATAAAGGGATACTCCTCCATATCACTACCTGGATAAAAGGGAATAACAATTTCTCAACAGCACGCCCCGCCTTTCGTGTCTCCCTCTGCATTTTTAAGAGATGCGGGCCCGCAGTCGAAGGGGCCAAAATGGATTGATCGGTCTCCCTGGATCGCGAAGTGTTTGGAAAAGCGTGTTTTCTGGAGCATCGATGCGCTGTTTCCACATACGAGGAGAGGTTTATCCTTTATGAACAGGTGATGGTCATCAAGATTGAAGGAGTGAGGACACCCTTTAATGGTTCCCCTGTAAGCCGCAACCTGGCCGTAGTCTTCGCAGATATCCTCGAGATCGTCGAGTTTGAAAGCCCGGATGGTGAGGGAATAAAAGTCAATCATCCCTGTTTTTTGGAGAATTTCGGGGTCCAGGAGCTCTACTTTCCTGGAGGAAACGACTCGGTAATCCTTACACCCCTCTCCCATAAGAAGTCGACGAAAATCTTCGATATAGATCGCCCCCCCGAGGCATTCCCCCATGAGGACAGGATCTGTGGTGAATTTTTCAGGGACCCTTCTTCCCGAAAAGATGTCGGAAAAGTAGAGTTCTCCTCCCGGTTTAAGGACACGGAATATCTCTCTGAAAACCGCCTTCTTGTCGGGGGAGAGGTTGATGACGCAGTTGGAAATCACTACGTCTACGCTACTATCCTCTATCCCGATCGATTCCAGTTCTTCGATGTATCCTTGTCTAAATTCCACGTTGGGTTTTTCAAATCCGAAGCGCTCCATTGTGGAGGAGAGATGGCGCCTTGCCACCTCGAGCTGTTCATCGGTCATGTCTACCCCGATCACTCTTCCTCTTTCCCCGGCGAGAGCGGAGGTGATGTAGACATCCCTCCCAGTGCCGCAGCCGAGGTCAAGAACCGTGCATCCTTCGACCGCAGGGGGGATCGGAGATCCGCAGCCGTAATACCGATCCATGATCTCCTCATCGATCAGTTCGACTACTCTGCTCACGTTAGGGGGGAAGGCTTCCAATGTACAGCAGGCGCCGGTTTTCAGGTCTCTGGTGCCCTGAAGGACCTTGCCGTAATAGTCTTTGATTGAATTGAGTTTTCCCGGTATCGTCCTGGCCTTGTTCATCTTCTCCCCCCATTACTTTCTGATTATTATTTTCTCTTTTGTCCTCGGAAATATTTCAGGAAATTAGTATCAATGATAGCAAAGTTCTTACAGGGAATTTACAAGATGGGGCATGGTACCATACTTTTTCTCCATGACCCTTTTCCTTCAGGGGTAAAAAGAGTGTTGGCATTTTCCCCTCTCAATATTATTCTGTTTTGAAGTTATGTGTGCCTCAAACGCCGGGGAAATCTCATCCTCGCCTGGCAGGATTATGCTTGTCGAGGATAACCACGACCTGAGAGAGTCGATCGCGGGGATCCTCACTCTACTCGGGCACGAGGTGGTTGCCTATCCTGACGGGGAGGAAGCTCTTCGAGGCTTCGTGGGTGAGAGAAACGCTTTCAGCCTCCTCATCACGGACGTGATGCTTCCTGGAATCAATGGAGATGAACTGGCTATGAAGATTCGCCGGGAGAATAAGGAGGTAAAGATTCTCTTCATCTCCGGTTTCACGGGGAACATCATCGATAGACACGGTTTTTTGAAGGAAGGCGTGGAATTTCTAAAAAAACCATTTACCACGAAGGAGCTTTCGGAGAAGATACGAAGCCTTCTCCTGTGAGTTATTATAGAGGAACTTTTGTTTTGAGGGATGGAGTCTTATGAAAACAAGGGAAAAAGATTCGTTACAGTCTGTTCTCGAAGCTCTTAAATTTCGAGTCACGAGGCTGGGAGAGTTTTCCGTCGAGACAAAAAAGATGAGGGATATCCTCGAAGACACTCTGGGACGTTACAGGGCGATCCTCGATGCCTTTGATGGGTACATCTATATATGTTCCCATGATTATCGGGTTGAATACATGAACCAGAGATTTATCGATCGCACGGGGTATGACGCGACTGGGGAGCCCTGTTACAAGGCTCTCCACGACCTTGACAGCCGATGTCCCTGGTGCGTGAATGACCGGGTTTTTTCCGGGGAGAGGGTTGTCTGGGAGATGCAAAGCCCGAAAGACGGAAAATGGTTTTCCGCGGTCAACACCCCCATCCAGAACTCCGACAAAACCATCTCCAAAATGGCGGCGATCCCAGATGGGGCGGAACAGCAGCGTGCAGAAAAAACCTTGCGTGAGAGGAAAGGTGTGTTGAAAAGGAAGGGGGAGGAAAAGACAAAGGGGCTTCGGGGGGGGAAAAGCGCCCTTTAAGAGTCTGAGGGAAAATACCGTGTCCTGGGGGGAAATTTCCTCGAAGGAGTGGAGATCATCCAGGATGGGG
>CAZPLX010000178.1:0-3869 GCA_964587345.1 uncultured bacterium | reverse complement strand
AGAAACACTCTTGAATTTTAACGTATCTACTATATTGGAATTGTGCCCAAGCGTAGTTTCAGATCAGAATTCTTAACGGTTGAATTCTTAATGGGTTCTAAAAAACCGGTTCACTTTTTCCCCTTATAGGGCAGTGTTCCGTGATGAAGGGCCTTTTTCCCGAACATGGGATGAGGCGGCTTTAAGAGGTGGGCAGCTAAAGCCTTCCGCTCCTCGGGAGTAAACTTCTTTGCCAGTTCTTTCGTTGCATCTGCCAGCCGCTGCATCATCATCCCCCTCAGCCGGTGGATCTTTTCCACCTCCTCCTGGTAGGCATTCTCGTCGAAATTAGGGGCTGATAAGATCGAAACGATCCTCTTTCTCCCCTCCCTTATCTTCTCGTGTATTCCCTCGTTGTCCCTGTACACCTTTTCAAGAGTCCCCATGAAAAGAGTTCTCTTTTCTGGAGAAAGTGTCCTCGCAAGGCGCATTGTTCTCCTTCTCATGAACTCCCCCGGTTTATGCCGGTGAGTCATGTGCCCTATGACAAGACCGATGAAAAGCATGTTCAGGAGGACCGAAATGGTGAGAATTATCTTCATTTTTTTACTCATAGTATCTCCCCGTCATATCTGAGAAAATCTCCCATGGCAAGGTTCTCCTGAGACGTAATGGATGTCCCCGGAGATGATGAAAAACCGATGGAAAAACCTGTCGCCAGGACGACAATCATCAGGGCACACGCAAGGGCAATCGCACGCCTGCCAAAAGTAAATCCCCAGAAGTAGCCGTCCACAAAAGATCTGATCGTGGAGGATTGCTGTTCTCTCCCCCTGGAGGCATCGACGATTCTCCTTTCCAGAGTATCTGAAGGATCCGGAACTTCAATGGTTCTCAGAAACCCTTCAAGGCCTCTCTCCTCCTCGATGAGTTCCTGGAGGCGCGCAGAGCTTTCGAGAGCCTCATAAGCCTTCACCCGAATAACCGCGGGCCATCCATCCATTTCTGCCCCGTAAAGGGTCAGGTATTTTTTGAACTCCCTTTCCCCAATGATCATCACAGGCCTCCTCTGCTCTTCCCCCTCACCATCTCTTTGAGGGCACTCTTCCCGCGCATGAGAAGAGACTGGAGTGCCTTCAAGGAAATCCCCATCACCACAGCAGCTTCTTTATTACTCACTCCTTCGAAAAAACAGAGGGTGAGAGCCACACGCTGCCTTTCAGGAAGCTTTTTTAAAAAACTTTCAACGAGAGCCTGCCTGCCTTTTCTCTCATCCCCCTCTTCCCCTCCTTCATCAGTTCCCGCCACTTCTTTTTCGAGAGGAAGCGCCCCTTTTTTCCGATTGCGGTCAATGGAGAGATTCATGACAACACGTGTGAACCATGTGGTAAACTTTGCTCCCTTTTCCTCATTAAAAAGGTGAGGCCTTTCCCAAAGTTTTAAAAAAGCTTCCTGCACGATATCCTCCGCATCATCCTTTCGGTAAAGGAGGCGGTACGCGGTTCTGTAAAAACGTTTCCCATGCCGGTTGACCAGTTCCGTAAAGGCTTCATGGTTTCCTTCTTTTATCATTCCGAGGAGCTTTTCTTCGCTCACCTGTTCCAGGGTCATCACTTTACCATCGCATACAATTTCGCTCCCGGGGGTCCCCCATGAGAGGGAGGGCAGTGAGGGCACCGGAAAGGCACCCTCACTGCAGGATACCATGTGGTCTTTAATTTCAGCGACCTGGACCGTGACCGCGGTGCATCCCTTTATGGGGTATCAGCCTCACGAGGATCTTCCGTTCCTCCTGGGTAAACTTTTTTGCGAGTGTCACAATTGCCGACTCTCTCGCCTTCCGGGCCTTTTCCTTGAGAGAGTAAATTCGTTCCATTTTCTTCTGGAAGAGAGATTCATTGAACTCAGAGGCGACGAATATATCCTTCAACTCCTTGTGGATCTGGCGGATTTCTTGCCGTACCCCTGCGTTCTTCGCACGCACCTCTCTCATAGTTTTGTGGAAAAGCATCTCCTTCTCTTCAGGGAGTTGTGAGAGAAGATCCTGACGGCTCACCCACCCGTCCCGCATGTGGTGATCTCTCCCTCCAATGGCAAAAGCAGCCGTCCCGGCAGTCATCACCACCACCAATAACGTTGTGATAATCTTCTTCTGCATGGCATGTTCCTCCGTATCTTTCTTTGAGTACCTTTTTCTATTGATACGGATGAGGGGGTAAGAATCTCCGGGAAAAAGAGAAATCCCTGTGAGGATAGCTGATCCGAGAGACCCTCCAGGGAGGGTTCACCCCTTTTTTAGTATGATTTACCCTTACTTTTCAGGGTGTTTCTCTTTTATCGTAAAAGTGGAGGACTCCTTCGATTCTTTCCCGGACAGATTGTCGATCAAACGGAATTCTACCGTATATTTCCCTGCTTTTATCGTGGGGGTTGTCGGGATGTTCACCCGAAGGAACATTTTCGAAAGATCGAATTTCCTCTCAAATTTCTTTCGTTCGTTGTAGACCTCCTTTTTGAGGAGATCCTTCCCGTCGGGAGATTTCACCCTGAGGAGGAGTTTGATCCAGACCTCTCGCTGCCCCTCGGCAAGAGGATTGAAGCTCACCCGTTCAATGTTCAGGTAGACCCAGACTGTATCACCCGCCGTGTAGAGGGTTTCCGGTTGTTTCTTGTATTTCATATATCCTTCCGGGGAGGTACTGCAAAAGACAATATTGGACATCCCGAGATCCTTGGGCTTTTCTCTTTCCACATTATATCCCGCATAAAGAGTTCCCGTGATCAGAAGGGTCGCACACAACACCAAGGCACTAATTTTCATGTTTTTCTCCTTCCCCACCACAGGGAAATTGTGGGACTTTCCGTGCAGGCGGGTGCTCCATATTCAAAACAATCAGATATAAATATATTGTAGCATTGATCAAGGAATTCCTCCCCCGGGAGGGAGAACATTGCACTCCCTTGAGATATAATAAAAACAGGGATAATTGGCATCACGCTAATTTCGGAACAGGGGGGAGTAACATGCCAGTAATCACTATTTCCAGGCAGCACGGCGCAAGGGCAAGTGTGGTAGTAGACAGGCTTGCGAAGAGAAAGAACCTCGAAGTGGCCTACAAAAGAGACATAGAGAAAAATCTGCGGGGTGTGGTTGGCGGATTTCTCGCCGTGAAATACACCCGGGAAACGGGCCCCAGCTTCCTTGATACGCTCCTCTACAACATGGAACTCTGGAGAGGGCTTCTCTGTGAGACAGTTCTTCAGATCGCCAAGAAGGGAAATGTTCTCATCTACGGGCGTGGTGGTTCGGTGATTCTTCGGGGAGTGCCCGGGGTAATCCATCTCCTGATCGTGGGAGACCGAAAAAAACGGATCCATCATATTGCCCGGGATAACGATGTAACCCTTCTTGAAGCGGAAGAGATTATCGAGGAAATAGAGAAAAGAAGGGAAGGGTTCCACAGCCATCATTTCGGAGAGAGGTGGCCCGATCCGGGGAATTTCGACCTCACCCTGAACCCCCTGAACCTTGGGATCGACCGGTGTGTAGACATCGTCAACTCTCTCTCTGATCTCCCCTCCTTCTCAGCGGAGTTTGATAAAAGGGGAAAAAAGGCGGTGGAGAAGAGGTATGTGGAAATATCTTCTGAAAACAGAATCTCCCTCGCCGCTGAGCTCGATCATAATTTCTTCTCCGTCTCCGTGAGAGAAAAGATAATCTATATCACCTTCTACGATGTCCCCCCCCAGGTAAGGGAAAAGGCTGTCACCGCAGTGGCAGGAGCACATCGCTCCTTCAAGGTTCTTCAGACAGGGGTGAATCATCCTAAGGGTGAAGTGACAACGAAAATCTGAGAGTTCTATCCTGTGCTTCATTCAGCTAATTGAGG
>CAZPLX010000177.1:0-3893 GCA_964587345.1 uncultured bacterium | reverse complement strand
GCGGCACAGGAATTATCCCTGGAGGCTTTAACGCCCCCGGATATTCCCACGGGAGACCCTGTAGGAATCTGGGTTATCGCAACAGGTGAGTCAGGCGGAGTGTCCGGGCACTTTCCCGTTACCCCGGAATGCGGGGCAGACCCGATTAAGCCTGCAGATGTGTGGTCTGTTCCGAAGGGTATGCTCGGAGGGCTCGACCTGGCCTGGGGATCCCTGGGAGGAAGCATCCCCGGAGCGGGGAAGAACGACGGTAGATGGGCCCTTTTCAACGGAGTGACTCCGAATGACCAGGAATGGCACACCTACGCAAAATCGTTCGGTAAATCCGCACCGGAGATAACCGTCAAACTGGCAGGTGAGGGAAAGATCCCCGTAACGGGTATCATCTTAAATCCCATGGGATGCAATTCGAGTGGAGACATCCCCCAAAAGTTCGAGATTCTGCTCTCCAATGATGGGAAAACTTTCTCAAAGGCCCTTACGGGGCAGATGGCACGCCGTCCTGTGGACCAGCCCTTTCCTCTACAATCACCGACACCGGCCGGGTTCGCAAGGCTGAAAATTCTCTCCACCCAGGGAGGAGGAAAGAGGGTCTGCCTGGGCGAGTGGAAGGTGGTGGGGAAACCCGGCGTTTCCCCCTGGAAAGGAGAAGGCCCCAATATCGCCGACCCTGATTTAGGAGGCCACCTGGTCAGATCTTCTCCCCTGATCAATTACTATCAGGGAAAGTCCATGCTTACCGGATCGAAGAGGGGGACCACAACCCGCTTCGAAGTCGGCCGGGCAAACGAGTGGGTGATCGGATTTCACCATGACCGGGCGGCCATGATATCGGGAGTTAAGTGGGTACGAAGTCCCATAAAGGATTCCTACGGGAGAATCAGGTCCGTTCATCTCTTTTCAAGCCTGGTGAGTCCTCTGGGTCCCTGGAAAGCTCTCGGTTCACTGAACGTCGAAGGAAAAGAGGTGTCCACCTTCACATTGCCCTCTCCCGGGTGGGCACGGTTCATCAAAGTTTCCGTGGCCGGCCTGGATAAGAGCGGAACCTACCACCTCCCGAAAACACTCCGGGTAATAGAGAAAAAGACAGGTGAAGAATATATTTCCATCCTCGGAGAGTGGGGCCACTACGGGAATAGTTCCTATTTCGAATTTTCGAAGGCCGGTGAGGGAGCCCTGGGCAAAAGAGAAACATCACCCTCTTCAGGGACAAAGGGAAAACCTCTTCCCCTAAAAATGGGAACCACATTATGGGGGTCAGTGGAAATAGGGAAGGATGAGGACTGGTATCTCGTGAATGTGGGAAAGGGGCAGAACTCCATCACCATCACGCTCGCGGGAGAGCCGGCCCTCAAGGCCAGGCCTTCCCTCTACGATTCCGGAGGGAAAGAAGTGCCGCTGACCGAGTATTCCACCTCGGGGGCAAAAAGCCGCTTCACGGCCCGTACGGCACCTGGCACATACAGGTTAAAGGTGTATGAGCCGCCACGAAATATCGCCATGGTGTGGGACCAGAGCGGGAGCGTCACCTCCTTCGTCCCCAGCATCTATCGAACCCTGGCGGCCTTTTCCCAGGGTATAACGCCGAAACGGGAATTCGCCAACTTCCTGCCTTTTCAAGATAAAAACCCTTCATTTATCCTCGACGAATGGAACGACCAGCCTCTCGTTCTGCTTCACGCTCTGAACGATTACGACAGGAAAGCCTCGTCGAGCAACGCCGAACTGAACCTCTTAAAGGCCGTGAGGGAGCTGGGGAAACAGGAAGGAAGCCGGGCTGTTGTGCTTCTCACCGACGCCGATTCGGGAGGGTACAACAAATCGGAAGAGCTCTGGTTATCCATGGAGAAGGTAAAACCACGGATATTCAGCGTGGAACTCCACCGAGGCCTCGACCAGTCATCGAAGCACCAGGACCTGATGCAGGACTGGGCCATGGGAAACAGCGGTTACTACTCCTACTTCCGGTCACAATCGGACCTCGACGTTGCCCTTGACCGGGCTGTCTGCTATCTTCGAAGGCCGGCCTCATATTCAATCATGGCGGAATCGAAGCATGTGAAACCGCCTGAGCCGGGGAGCATTGAGGTAAAAGGAGGATCTCTCCCTGGAAACGCTATTGAACTCATCCTCGACGCATCGGGAAGCATGTACAAGAAGTTAAAGGGTGGGAAAACGAGAATCTCGGTGGCAAAAACTGTCATGAACAGGCTGGTGAGAGAGGTGATTCCCAAAGGTACCTCCGTTGCTCTTCGCGTCTACGGCCACCGGGAGGCAAGATCGTGCCGGACCGACCTGGAGGTCCCCCTGAAGCCTCTTGACCCGGTGCAGATGGGCAGGACGATAGCGAAGATAGACCCGAAAAACCGTTCCAAAACTCCCCTTGCGGCATCCATTTCAAAGGTGGCTCAGGATCTCAAGGGGACAAAAGGGGAAAAAGTAGTCATCCTGGTAACCGACGGTGAGGAGTCGTGCGACGGAGACCCCCAGGAGGCGATTCAATCTCTCAAAGAGAAGGGCCTGGATGTGAGGCTTAGCATCGTGGGATTCGCCATAGAAGATAAGGTACTCAAAGACACCTTCTCGAGCTGGGCATCGATAGGAGGTGGAAGCTACTTCAACGCAAAAGATGCGAAGGAGCTCTCAAAAGCGCTCGACCAGGCCATGAGGCCCAAATTCCGGGTGATAAGTAATTCAGGAACGATCGTCGCCGAAGGAATCGCCGGTGGAAAAGCCGTGTCCGTTCCCCCAGGTAAATACAAGATACGGATCTTTACATCTCCCGTAAAAACCATCGAAGGTATTGTCGTTGAATCGGGGAAAAAGGTCACAATCGATTAACCTGTTACGACTATCTTCCCTACATTCCCCTTTGATAGACATATTCATTTTTAGTAAAATATATGTAGAATAATTAAAAAATTTATAGTGGGAGGAAGATGATGAGTAGTGCACTGTCTTTTCTTCTCACGGTGGGATTCGTGTTCATCCTGGTAATGGTTGTTGTCGCGTCCTTCGTCATTATCTATTTTGTGATTGGGAATATTCTCAAAGAAATACGTTGAGAGATTCCTTTTACGAAGACGAAATCCAAATCAGGTCATACCCTTCCCCACTGCTCTACGTGAGACTTAATACTCCCCCTGGGTCTCATTCAGCCCTTCGATCTATTACCAATTTGTTGAACTACATTTTGCCTACCGCTGTGAGAATCATTTGTCATGATTTGAAGGTTACAGTAAAGTAAGTAACCTGCACCAAAAGCTAAGATTACCGCACCCATTGCCTTTATGTACTTTGATCATTTTCCCGTTCAGGAGGCTGAGCCCCTAAAATGGGGGCACATTCATGAAAAATCTCCTTCTCCCCTTCGTCGCTCTTCTTATCTTTCACTTTAGCGGACTAAGAGGGGTAGACCTGATGATCGGGGTAATCATGATGGGGGCGCCAACAGCAGTGATCACATATGTTTTTGCCTATCAGCTGAAGGGAGATCCCCCTCTTGCCTCAACAATTGTCGTTATCTCCACGCTCATATCAGTGATTACAATTATTTTCTGGATATTTTTCATGCACTGGGTGAAATGGATTCAGGCGCTCAGGCTATGGTCCCCTCACCCTTTCGGTAAAGAGCTCCCTCGACAATACCAAGTAAATATCGCAGTGAGTGAACCAGTTCGAAGCCCCTTTCCACCATGAGTTTCTTGAAGTGGGATGAACAGGGAAACTTTCTGAGACTTTCTCCTATGTAGCCGTGGATCTCTGGATTTCCGTGGAGGAGGAACCCCCAGAAACCGCACCACCCTTCAAGGAGGGAACACTGAAGTTTTTGGGAAAAGAGATGATCACTCTTCGAGAAATCAAGGATTGCGAGCACCCCACCGGGAGTAAGG
>CAZPLX010000176.1:0-3921 GCA_964587345.1 uncultured bacterium | reverse complement strand
GTAAAAGTACTCAACGATGCCTTTGGAGTGGAAAAGGGGATTATGACAACGATTCACTCATACACCAACGACCAAAAAATCCTCGACCTTCCCCACAAAGACCTGAGACGTGCAAGGGCTGCCGCCCTCTCCATGATTCCCACCACAACTGGAGCCGCATCCGCAGTCACCCTCGTAATTCCTGAACTCAAGGGCAGACTCGACGGAATGGCGATAAGGGTTCCCACACCAAACGTTTCTGTGGTCGACTTTACCGCAAAACTCTCCAAAGACGTTTCAGAAACAGAGATAAACAATGCCGTAAGTAAAGCATCTCGTGGAAAACTCAGGAAGATCCTGTTATACAGCGATGAACCCCTCGTTTCGAGCGATTTCAACCACACCGCCTACTCTGCAGTCTTCGATTCGATCGCTACGAAAGTGCTCGGGGGAGATCTTGTCAAGGTTATCGCATGGTATGACAACGAGTGGGGGTATGCGAACCGGCTCTTTGATCTCACAAAGTTCATAAGCGGGTAAAGGAAGGATCTATGAGAAAACCGATTATAGCGGGAAACTGGAAGATGCACATGACGGGGGAGGAGGCGGCAGAGTACGGGAAACAGTTTGCCCCCAGAGTGAAGGATATATCGGATGTGGAAATTGTCATCGCTCCTCCCTATACATCCCTCGGAGCTTTCTTTCGAGAAGTTTCAGATACCCGAATAAAGTTATGCGCCCAGAACGTTCACTTTGAAGAGAAAGGAGCATTCACGGGGGAAATATCCGTATCCATGCTCGCTTGCGAAGGTGTGAGCCACATTATAATCGGTCATTCCGAGAGAAGAAGCTACTTCGGGGAAACCGATGAAGGGGTTCGTGCGAAAATCAAGACAACCCTCGGAAAGGGGCTCATCCCTATCATGTGCGTGGGAGAGACCCTTGAAGAGAGAGAGCAGGGAAATACGAACAACGTGATCAAGGTGCAGATCGAGGAAGGCCTGAGGGGAATAGAGATCGATGACCCACAAAATCTGATAGTCGCCTATGAACCAGTGTGGGCCATCGGAACGGGAAAAACAGCATCCCCCGATCAGGCTCAGGAAGTCCACGCTTTCATAAGGGGCCTTCTTGGGACGATCTTTGGAAAAGAGAAAGCCTCAGGAATACGTATCCTCTACGGAGGTTCTGTCAAGCCGGCGAACGTGCGGGAACTTATGGAACAAGAGGATATCGACGGGGGCCTCGTAGGTGGTGCAAGCCTCGACCCCACTTCTTTTGAAAAGATCGTGAAATTTTACGAGTAGCGGAGGATATCTTTCCATGTACAATGCCATCCTGATAGTCCACATCATCGTGTCCCTCATCCTTGTGGTAATCGTACTCATGCAGACAGGAAAAGGGGCCGAACTCGGTGCCATGCTGGGAGGAGGTTCTTCCCAGACCCTATTCGGACCCACAGGGCCGCAAGGGTTTCTCGGTAAGCTGACTGCGGGCGCGGCCATCATTTTCATGCTCACCTCCCTGACTCTCGCATATATGAGCAGTAGCGCTCCGAGACACACAATTATGGACAAGGCTCCGGCAGCAAAGCATGAACAGGCACCTCCCAAGCAGGCCATTCCTCCAGTCACACTTCCGCCGGCAAAAACCCCCACTCCAAAACCGGTAAAATAGGCTTTTTCACCCAGGCGCAGGCAAAAAGGGTCTCTCTCTCAGGCTCTTCCCTCTTTGAACTCCTTCCGGATTCTCACGGTGTGCATATGAGCGCGGCGAATCGGTTCTACTATCCGAAACTTTCCGGACACAGAGAAGGCAAATTTCCAGGATGATTCCACATCCGTCATGTGGCCGGGAGATACAAACAGAGGTTTAGTGCCATCTCTCGTGCGAAGAACCGTCCCTACCTCGACTCCCTCCACAAAAAGGGGAGATCTATCCCCTCTTTTTGCCCCTGGATCTTCATAATCACCCACGAGTTTCTTCTTTGCTATCCCTATTGTGGGTACTCCTGTGACGACACCCAGGTGAGAGGCGAGACCAAAACCACGGGGATGGGCAATTCCGTGTCCATCAGCGAAGATCAAATCAACAGGAAATGATGTCATCTCGAGAGTTTGCATGATTGGAGGCACTTCCCTGAAAGCAAGGTATCCGGGGATGTAGGGGAAAGAAGTCTCTCTAACGGAGTAGTGTTCTTCGAGGAGATCAAGAGATGGGTAGGAAAAGACCGATAGGGTTGCAAAAAGCTCACTTCTCTCCCGAAGGTAGGAAACGTCCACGCCACACACGGTATGGACTTTTTCCTTTGCGAGAGGAGCAACCACAAGAAACCGCTTCAGCCGCTCCTGTTCCCTTTTCGCTCCTGCTACAAGAGGGGAAAGCATCTTCTATCGGAAGGGCACGAGGTCACAAGTGAGCCCTTCACAACAATGGTTCCCTTAAGAAGGCCTTGTTACATTCGTCGCCTGGGGTCCTTTCGGTCCCTCCGTTATCTCGAATTCCACCTCATCGCCCTCTCGCAACGTCTTGAATCCTTCCATTGTAATGGCGGAGAAGTGGACAAAGACATCCGGACCATCTTCCTGTTCGATAAAGCCAAAACCTTTTGAGTCATTGAACCATTTTACTTTGCCCTTAGCCAATTTCTGGTACCTCCTTTTTTCCCGATGCTCTTCCTGAGAGCGGATTTTCCCGCCCTCATAACAGATAGAGGGAGATTACCAAGTAAAAATGAGGGTGTCAAGATAATTCAGAATTCCATTGAAACCTCTCTCCCCTGGACGTGTTTAAGAGAATAGACACGGAAAAAGGAGGAAAGATGATGAAAAAAATTATTGTTCTTATGACAGGATTATTTCTTTTCGCAGCCTTCCAGACACCATCACATGCCTTTGTACCTATTCACAAAAGGCGGGTGAAGCAGCAAAAACGAATATACCAGGGTGTACGAAGCGGAGAGCTGACTCCACGGGAGACCTTCCGGCTCGAAAGGGAGGAGATACGGATCACCCGGGCCATTCACCATTTCCGCAGGGATGGCCATTTCACTCCCCGGGAAAGAGTCAGATCGCAAAGGATGCTCAATCGAACCTCCAGACATATCTACCGGCTCACACACAACAGAAGAAGGTAGAATTGCCGAAAGAGCGGGGGGGGTGTTTCGCCCCCCTCGCCCCCTCCTCCCCCAACAGGGGAATAGTAGATGACAAATCTCCCAAAATAAGTGTATTATCTCCAGAAACTTTAAGGAGTTTCCGCTGAAATCTAATACAATTCCTCATCTTGACCTCCTATTCTCATTTCAAAAGGATAGGGAAAAGGGCAATCGTACAGCTCAGCTCTCATGATCTACCGATTCTTAGAGATAATTGCAACCTCTATCATGGCCCTCATTTCAAGCCTTGGCCTTCCGGGCATCGTGATCCTCATGGCAATAGAAAGTGCCTGCATTCCCCTTCCCTCTGAAGTAATCATGCCCTTCTCAGGCTTTCTCGCCTCCCAGGGGCGGTTTTCACTTATCGCTGTTGCCCTCGCGGGAACGGCTGGTTGCCTCATTGGATCCATTCCCGCTTACTATCTGGGCCAGTTCGGCGGAAGACCCCTCATTGAGAAGTATGGTCGCTACGTTTTCATTACCAGAAAAGAGCTGGACAGGGCAGATCGTTGGTTCAACCGTTATGGGGAGGCTACGATATTCTTTGCGAGACTTCTTCCCGTTGTAAGGACATTCATCGCATTTCCCGCAGGGGTCTCGAAAATGAATATTCTGAAATTTTCTGTCTATACTCTCCTCGGATCCTTTCCCTGGTGCTTTGGACTCGCCTACTTCGGGTACACCCTTGGAGAACACTGGCCGATAGTAAAAGGGTATTTCCACACATTTGACCTGTTAATCGGAGGACTCCTGCTGCTTTCAGCAGTTCGCTCAAGACTGAAAAG
>CAZPLX010000175.1:0-3930 GCA_964587345.1 uncultured bacterium | reverse complement strand
CCGATTGAAGTCATGCGTAACCTGTGTGAATATGCATCTCGGGTTTGAATCCGGGTGTTCAGGAACTTTCTCGAAACTCCCACGAGACCTGCATTCTGATTTGTTTCGTGCACATATTTAGAATTTATTTAGGAATTTTTCTGTGGAAGGAGTTCCCCCATTAACCTGATAAAATCCTCAACCCTGAGGCTTTCCTCACAGAGATGGCTGTCTTTGCACCTCTTTTTAAGGCAGGCAGTACAATCCACCTCTGCCTGGATAAACCTGTGGCCAGGGCCCATGGGAGCATTCCTCTCACCCCTTGTAGCCCTGAAAAAGGAGAGGGTCTTCCCACCCGCCGCCGCGGCAAGATGGAGAGGCCCGGTGTCGGGAGCAATTACCAGGTCCATGAGAGAGTAGAAAGCAGCAAGCTCCCTGATGGTAAGAGCCGGGGTAATGATAACCTCCCCCTTGCCCTTCACCTCTTCCGCAATCTTCTCCGCTACGGAAAGCTCCTCCCGGTTTCCCCAGGTGAGATAGAAGGTGAGGGCTCTCTTCCCGAATTCTGCGAAGGCATCTTCCATGATCCGGCTCCACTTCGCGGAGGAAAGCCTCTTTGTCTCCCAGGTAGTTCCGTGATGAATCGCCACCCGTGTTCCTTCGTCATCCATTTCAATTTTTCCCTTTACCCTCCTTTTAAGCTCGTCCCCCGGATGGATGGAGGGGAAAAAAGGCTCCTTTACCATGGAAATCTGAAGAGCTCCCTGAACTACCCTCATCGATTTTTGGAATATGTGTTTGTCTTCTCCTTCAAGCCCTATTTTCCTGTTCGTAAACAGCATGTTCCCCTTTTCCCGAACAGCCCTGCCATCGAATCCAAAACGGAGGGGCGCCCCGGACAACCAGGTGATAACGCCGCTTTTTATATTTCCCTGAATGTCTATCGCAATGTCAAATCCCAGCTGTCTCATTGCCCTTGCCTCACGGCATACATTTAAGAATGTTTTGATATCTTTACTTTTTTTCAGATCTTTGATCGAGAGAGGAATAGTTCCCGATAGGTAAGGGTTTCCTTCCAATAATTCAAGGAACCGGGAATCGAGAACCCAGTATATTTCCCCCTTAGGGAGCGCCTTTTTGATGAGGGGAAGTACCGGAAGGGCATGAACGATATCCCCGAAGGCGCTAAGTTTGACAATGAGAATTTTCACCCGATCCTCTGGAAAAATTGTTAAGATTTCATATGATTCTCTATTATAATGTCCTCTGGCACCCACCTGCCGGATGCCGTTAAGGAATAATCGTGAAATCACGTAATTATATCGAATATCTGCTCTTCAAGCTTGCATATTCCTTGCTCTCCCTTCTCCCCTTCGGACTGTTACGGCGGCTATGCATTATAGCCGCACACATTGCCTGCAGTCTCGGAATGAGAAAAAGAGTTGTTGAGGTCAATCTTCTTACTGCTTTTGGGGAAACCCTTTCTGGGAAAGAGATCACTGTTATGGTCAGGCGCTGCTATGAGGAATTGGGGTGTACCATTGCCGAAATCATAAAATCTGAGTCAATAGTGGAAAATTCTGGAGAACACTCAATTCATGGACTGGAAATTCTCCGAAGAGAGCATGATTCGGGAAAAGGAGTCATGGTGCTGACAGCTCACTTGGGCAATTTTCTCGCCGGCGGTTACATCCTCGGGAACATGGGGATCCATCTGAACGTTGTGGGAAAGCCACTCCACAACCCTCTTTTGAACGAGGAATTCAACAAAATCCGAGAGAAGTACCAGAACAGGTTAATCCTGATTAGCGGAGCCAGAAACGATCCTGCGGGAGGCTACCGCATCTTCAAGACTTTGAAAAGAGGAGAAATTGTCGTCATAGTGAACGATCAGGACGCAGGTCCCGATGGTTACTTTGGCAGGTTTTTCGGCACCCAGAGCTCTATTCCTTCCGGCCCTGCCCGCTTCGCCTTTCGGACAGGTTCTACCGTAACAACAGGATTTGCAGAGAGACATGAGGGGAAAGTGGCCATGGAAATACAGGAACCCATTGACTACTCTCAGGCAGGGAGCGATGAGGAAGCAGAAAAAATAATCCTCGACGAATACTCCCGGAGACTCGAAGAAAAAGTGAGAAGATCTCCTGAACTCTACTTCTGGTTTCACAAAAAGTGGAAATCCACCCCGGAAATATCCCGTCAGTACACGAGTTGACCATGAATATTCTCGTCATGCGCTACAGGTTCATCGGCGACACGATTCTCACAGTCCCCTTCCTCCGGAATCTTCGCCACAGGTACCCCGACGGACGGATCGACCTCATGGTGGCTCCTTACTCCTCGGATGTCCTTAGAGGAATTCCCTACGTGAACGAGATGATCGTCTACGACCCCCCCACGATTCATGCCGACAGCAGGGGGGAACACACTACTCTCTCTTCAAAATTCGCCTTCATAAAGTCACTCCGAAGGAACAATTACGACAAGGCCTACGTTCTCAAACGTTCCCTCAGCAGTGCCATAATCGCCCTGCTAAGCGGTGCCAGGGAGCGTATCGGTTTCGACACAGAGAAAAGAGGACTTCTCCTCACAAAAAGAGTACCCTACCGTCATGACCAGCACGAGGTGGAGAACTTCCTCGATCTTCTCAGGGCAGATGGTGGGGAAATTGTGGATGATCACCTTGAGGCATGGCTCAGTGAAGAAGAGGAGAAATTCTCCGATTCATTTCTCGCTTCCGGGAACATAGAGGAGAATGATGCCATTTTAGGTATTCACCCCTTCACGGCGGTGAGGGAGCGGGCATGGCACGAGGATAATTTCATTGACGTTGCCTGCCGTCTCGGGAAAGCGAGCGGTGTAAAAACAGTAATATTCGGAGGCCCGGGGGACGTGAACCTTTTATCCCCATTTATCCAGGGCATCGATCCCCCTCCCCTTGTTGCCGCGGGGAGGACCGATCTTCGCCAGGCCATGGCCCTCATAAAAAAATGTTCCCTTCTGATTTGTAACGACAGCGGTGTCATGCATCTGGGGGCAGCACTCGGAACACCCTTGATCGCCCTCTTCGGACCCCAGTCTCCGGTAAAATTCGGCCCATGGGGAGATAAAAGCCGGATCATCTATAAGGACTTTCCCTGCAGTCCCTGCAGGCAGCGTTTCTTCGAGGAATGCACGCCATCTTCGAGAGGAAAACCTATGTGTATGGAGACGATTACCCCGGAAGAGGTGGTAAAAATCGCAAAGGAGATGCTCGAGGGGAAATGACAAGACCTTCTCTCTCGGCAATACTCATCTGCAAAGACAACGAGTCATATATTCAAAAGTGCATCGAGAGCATCTCGTGGGCCGACGAGATCATCGCAGTCGATTCAGGAAGCAAAGATGGAACGGTTGGCATCCTGAAGGAGGGAGGGGCAAAGGTATTTTTCAGGGAATGGGAGGGGTACAGAAAACAGAAGGAGTACGCTATGGGTCTTGCTTCCCATGACTGGATACTCGAGATTGACTCGGATGAGTTCCTTTCCCCTGAACTGAGGGAAGAAATTCAGTCTATCCCCCCGCAATTTTGGGATACCCTTTCATGTTTCGAGATTCCTCGCCTTACCTTTTTCCTGGGGAAACCGATCACCCATTCAGGCTGGTACCCCGATCACAAGCCGAGGCTATATGACAGGAGAAAGGGAAGATGGGTGGGAACCTATGTGCATGAGCACTTCGAGACAGAGGGGAAGAAGGCAAAACTCTCCGAAAACCTGTTCCACGTCCCTCCCTGGGACACCCGATCCTTCTTGAAAAGGACCATAGATTATTCTATCTTGAACGCGAAGGAGTACAGGGAGAGAGGGAGAAAGGGGTCATTTCTTGACCTCACGGGAAGGCCTTTTTACACTTTTTTTTACAGGTTTTTCCTACGGAAAGGATTCGTGGACGGCTCGAGGGGCATCCTCC
>CAZPLX010000174.1:0-3985 GCA_964587345.1 uncultured bacterium | reverse complement strand
CCTGATTCCTAAATAATTCCGAATTCGGAATTCAGAATTCCGAATAGAACCGGGGAATGAAAAGTCATGGCTGTTCAAAGTTTAACGTTCCGAGTTCAAAGGGAAAACACAATATCTTTGAACTTTGATCCTTGATCTTTGAACTTTGATCTTTGAACTTTGATCTTTGAACTTTGAACTGATTTGTTAGAATGCCGCGATGATCACACCGGCGGTGACGGCGATCTGAAACATGATCTGGGTTACATCTTTCACATCTTTGATCGCTCTCGTCTTTTCTATCTTTTCGGGGACTGCGATGGTGTCCCCGGGATCAAGATTCGCACTCCTGATGCTTTCCACGTTCTTCTTCGAGAGGACGGAACCGTCTGCCTTGATGATGAAAATCTCCTTTTCATCCGCGCTGTCCGTGGGGCCTCCCACGATATCGAGATAGTAGCCCGCCTCTTTTTCCTCCCGGTCGTAGGTGACTGCCGTCGGGTTGTAGACCGCGCCGATTACATTCACCACGTTCATAAATTTTGGGATAGTCAGGGTATCGTTATCTTCCAGAACGAGATCGCTCATGGCCCCTTTCAGATGTTTCTGGTCCTGTAAATGAATCACGATCCTCCCCTTCGCCCGGACAGAACGCAATTTAGTGAGGAGCGATTGCCTCGCCCGAAGAAGATCCTTCTGGACCTTCACGTCTTCAGGATCGATGATCCCCACAAGTTCCTCCGAAGTTTGGGAGGCGATCTTGTGTTCGAGGTTCTGGATGAGCTGGTTGATCCTCTCCTGCTGGACTTTTCTCACAGATTCCCTCGTGAACACGGCTCCTTTCAAGTATGCGTCTTCTTTATATCCTCCCGCCTTCTCGATGACCGAACTCAAAGAGCCCCCTTTTTCCACTGCGTAGTATCCTGGGAACTTCACTTCCCCCTTAACTTTCGCGAAGATTCTCTCCCTGCTCTTGGGGTGGCTCCTGATGATGACATGGTCTTCATCTTCGAGGAGGATATTGTTCTCTGGATCATTTTTCATCGCCTTTTCCACGTTGAAATAGAGACTTTTCAGGGTATGATCTTTTTTAACCCGCACCACCTCTCCTTTTTCCAGGTAGGCGATTTTCTCCAGGTTTCCGCTTAACCGGATCAGATCGGACACTCTCATTCCCTCCTGGACCTCGAAACTTCCGGGGTCCCTGACAGGCCCGGAAATCGTGGCCAGGGGAAGATCTTCAAAGTCTATCTTGGAATAGACAATGACTGTATCCAGGGGTTTAAGGAGAATATTTGCTCCTTCGTCCTTTTCCAGGACTGCTTTCCTGAGATTTAAGGAAACGATCATTTTGTGCATGTCCGGGGGGATGAGGCGGATAAGTGTTGCATAGTCGAAATAGGTGTCGTGAAGGAAGGAGGATTGATCGGGGAGAAGGTCCCGTATCTTCATTTCCTTTTTCAGTTCATATTTTCCCGGGTTGGTCACATTTCCCTGAAGGGTAATGGCATGTGTATCTTCGAGAAAGAGAGGCTCCACCCGGATGATATCCCCATCCTTCAAGGGAAAATCTTTTTTTGATCTCATGAGATCTTCGCCGTTCAGATCATGGACGATCATTGATCTGTTTTTCTCCAGCCTCTCGATCTGGATCTTTTTCATGTAGGCGGCGGGAGAGAACCCTCCTGCCATCCTGACGAGGGATTTCAGCGTTTCCTTTTCTGTGAGCTCGAAGATCGCCTGTCTTCTCACCTCTCCTGAGAGTGCAACGAGCCTCTTAACCACGGGGACGAAGACCGTATCCCCCTGAAGGAGCTGTATATCTCCCGATGCGTTTCCTTCGAGGAGCAGTTTGTAGAGATCGATACGGCTTACCACCTTCCCGTTCCGCAGAATCCTTATGCTCCTCAAGGATCCCGTATCTTTGATCCCTCCCCCCGTGTAAAGGGCCTGAATGGCAGTCTGGAAGGAGCTCACATTGTATGCCCCCGGTCGGTTGACTTCTCCGAGGATGAACACCTTGATCCCCTTGAGGCGGGTAACGGAAACATCCACATTCGCACCTGTCACCACGCCAACCCTCTTGGAGATAAACTCCTTCACTTCCCTGTAGGTTTTCCCCGCCACGTAAAGAGTCCCGAATTTCGGGATGAAAATCTTCCCCTCCCTGTCAATTGTTCGAGGATATCTCCCCTCCATCCTCCCCCAGAAGGTGATGAGCATTTCGTCCCCGGGGCCGACGATGTAGTCAGGAGAGACAGGAAGGGTGGTAAGGGGGGCAAATTTCCCCTTCTCCCGGTCGAAAATATCGTGGCCGAAATGGACAAGGGATTTTCTCTCAAGATCTTTCAGGCGGGGGCCGAATAGATTTCTCACATAGATGGAATCCTGCCACCGGTACTTATTTTCCTTCTCTTTCTCGATCTCCGGGCTAACGCCGGCTTTTTCAGGGGAGGATTCAAGGATTTTCCTGCGGAACTGTTCCTCTTCCATTCCCGAGGGTGTTCTGAGGAGAGATCTGTTTTTTTGAAGTATCTTTTTTGCGTCCTCCGGCAGGTTTTCGTACTCATCGGAAGTGATCTGTTGAAGAGGATTGAGGGAGTTATCCTGCTGGGCGAAAAGCGGCCTGGCAAGAAGGACGACCATGCACAGGAGGGCGAGGAAAACCCCGTCCTTCCAGGGATTATGTCTGAAACAGATCTTGATGCACCCGCGGGACATTGGTACTCCGGTAACTGTTCTATATCGGTTGATTAAAACAGATGGGGGGAATAAATTCAATAGAACAAATAGACCAGTTCAGAGTTCTGAGTTTCCCGTCGGACATAGAACGTAGGACGTTGGACCCGCATTTATTATTTCTTCGCCATTACGACGATGGCATCGGAGTCTGGCTCGAACTTTTTCCCCACGAAACCAGGGAAGGTTCCCATAACGGTCAAACCTGCACGTTTCAGCATCTCGAGAAGTTCGGCTTTTTTCAGAGGATAGAGGGGGATCGTGTGAGAAAAAGCTATCCCCTTAGAGGGCACGTCGATCTTTGTGGTGAACATGATTTTTTCGTTTTCCGTGAAGCCGTAGAACCTTTTAAAAGAAAGGTCCTCATTTTCAAGGATTAAAGGGGGGAGCTCCTCTATCTTCTCTTCAAGAATATGGTCGTAATTGAGGATTTGGAGGAGAAGCATACCGTTTTTATTGAGCATTTCCGCTGCCTGGGAGACAAAAAACTCCGCCTCTTTTTTCGGCACATGGACGAGTGAGTTCCCGAGATTTAAGATAAGGCCAAATTTAGTGTCGAAGAGTTGCCTCATCATTCCGAAGGATCCTTCTTTTACGACACTGTTTTTATATTCTGATAACTTTTCCCGGGCCAAGGTCACCATATCGGGATTGATGTCGAAGCCGAAACATGAAAGCCCTCTCTTTGCGAAACAGAGCATCTGGTTTCCGGAACCGCAGGCTGCGTCCAGAATTTTCATGGGCCTGAAGTCCCTGACGATTTCAGCAAAAAATTTCTCCTGCTCCGCCGAAACGGGGAAAAGGAGATCGTAATATCTGCTCATGTCTGTGTAGAAGGTCATAATCCTCAACTCCCGGATAGTGTGTTGAACGAAAAAGCGCTCCTGATCTAAGCCTGGAGCCCCCTCACAACGGATAGAGCATACTCTCGCCCCTGGAAAAATGCAACAGGGAGATAGATATTTTGGTTTTACTTCATTCCCCCCCTTTTATACCCTTAAGGGGGACCGATCCGATCGAGTCAACGTATCTTTCGAGAACGGGAAAATGGGGTAACCATCTGCCTGCGGAGGAGATACAATTGAAGGAAGAAAACGCAATGAAAGGGGAAAGGGGGAAACCATGATCCTTTGCCACAGAGGGGAGTGGAAAGGATTTCTACTCATTACCCTTCTCGGGGTAGTGTTCTCCCTGACACAAGAGGAAATTCCAAAAAAACCTGGACTGTCTTCACCTTCAAGTGCAGTTCCCCTCTACTTCTCCGCAT
>CAZPLX010000173.1:0-3989 GCA_964587345.1 uncultured bacterium | reverse complement strand
TGTTTCATGGATGCAGGAAAATCACCTCGAAGAGTTTTCCTACCCTCTTTACGGAATTCTCGTTCTTTTCCTGATAGGGGTTCTCGTCTTCGGAAGGGTGATTGGGGGAGCAAGAAGATGGATCGTGATAGGTCCACTGAATTTTCAGCCCTCTGAGTTCGGGAAGGTATTTTTTATTCTCGCGATGTCAAAATACTTTTCTGACAGGTTTGTCATCCAGGGGGTGGATCTTAAAGAATTGATCTTTCCCGCCCTTCTGACCTCTATTCCCTTCATCCTCGTTGTTTCCCAGCCAGATCTGGGTACCGCGGGGATATACATTCTTCTTTTTCTCGGGATCTCATTTGTCGCATGTTTAAACGTGAAAAGCATATCCAAACTTGCTTTTACGGGGGTTATTGCAGTCCCTATTTTGTGGATGGTTATGCACGACTACCAGAAAAAAAGGATTCTCACATTCCTGAACCCGGAGAAGGACCCTTTTGGAGCGGGGTACCACATCATCCAATCAAAAATTGCCATAGGATCGGGGGGGTTCTGGGGAAAAGGTTTTCTGCGGGGAACCCAGGGGCAGCTCAGGTTCCTCCCGGAACAACACACGGACTTTGCATTTTCCGTGATTGCGGAGGAGTGGGGATTTTTCCTCTGCCTCCTCGTGCTTATTCTTTTTTTCCTTCTTGTGATGAGGATCTTTTACATTGCCACCCAGGTTCAGGATCGCTATTCTTCCTTCGCGATCTCAGGAATCGGAATCTACTTTCTTCTCCAGGTATTCATTAATCTTGCAATGGTCATGGGAATGTTTCCCGTAGTGGGTGTGCCTCTCCCCTTCATAAGTTATGGAGGTTCTTCCATGATTGCGAATATGCTGGCCCTGGGGATAGTCATCAACCTCTCAAAACACCGACATATTCTATGATTCTTGAGGTGGTGGCCCCTGTATCTTTTTAATCAGCTTCTGAATGCGACCCGCCATCTCCGATTGTGATCCGTAGAGAATATCCGCGACTACCAGATTCCTGTAGAACCCGATGAGAGCTGGTATCCGTCTTAATTTGAGGCGGGTGAACAGTTCCTTTCCCCCGGCCGAGTAGAGGTGACGGGGATTATCTTCTTCTCCTCCGGAAGAGGCAGATGAGGGGAGAGGCATTTTCGGGAGAGATTCGCTTCTTTCTCCCTGCTCCTCCAATATCCTCCTGTCTTTAGTGTCTATTATGAGGAGAGTGATATTATTTTTCCCGGTAAAAGAGGAAAGTTCCCGGGTGAGGATCTCTTCGGTTTCCCTGCATGGGGGGCACCATGAAGAACGGACAAAAAGGAGAAAGGGGCTCCCTTCAAAATCTTCCAGGAAGAGGGGGTTCTCTTCACTGTCTATGGCAAGGGGATTTCCCCTGGTGTGAGGGGAAGGAGAGCCCGCTTTCAGGACCTGCCCCCCGCACGAAAATGTAAAAAGTGCAATGATGACCAGATATAGTGAAAATATTAAAGTATGAGCTTCAGGGCGCTTCACATTGCTTTGTTAAGCAAGGATACAATACTGTCTTTAGGGTTGGCCCCTACCAGCTGGCCCTTTATTTCTCCCTCTCTGAATACGATCAGCGTAGGAATTCCCCTAATGCCGAAACGAGTTGCAATCTCCGGATGATCGTCCACATTTACCTTTCCCACAGTGGCCTGTCCTTTCATCTCCTCTGCCACCTGTTCGAGTAGAGGGGTAACCATTTTACAGGGTCCACACCATGGTGCCCAGAAATCTACGAGTACAGGTTCGTCCTTCTTAATGAGTTCGTTGAAACTCTCCTCGTCCAGGCTGATGATTTTTTCGGACATGTCTTCCTCCGCGATTTTTATATATTGATGCTGAAATACTTTTAAAGATTCTTTCTCAATCTGCTGTGTTCTACTTTCATGCACCGGTCCATGATAACAGTGATTCCCTCTTTCTCGAGAATCTCTTTTGCCTCATCGTTCCACACTCCTTCCTGCATCCAGAAATATTTAGGCTTCTTTTTAATCGCGTCGAGAGCGAGGGGAAGGAGTGCTTCCTTCCGCCTGAAGACGTCTATCAGGTCGATCTTCCCAGGTACGCTCTTAAGGTCCGGAAAGCAGTCCATCCCGAGCCATGAATCGATATTCGGGTTTACAGGGATAATAGTGTACCCCGCCTCTAAAAGATAGCTCCCCACCTGCCAGGAGGGTCTTTCTTCCCTTTCTGAAAGCCCCACGACGGCGATGATTTTGGATTCCTTTAAAGCATTGTATATTTTCTGATCCACAGGAATGTACCCCTCTTGATTAAATTGTGGAACACATATGAGGGAATGTCAATTCTAGATGCCCCCTTGTAGAGGTCCTCCTTTTTCCCTTGACCCTCTTCCTCGATCGATTGTATTGTCAACAGTATCCAATCAGGCGGGAGCAAATGAAACGTAACGTAGCGAGGCATTTGAGGGAAGCTTCAAAACTGATTGCCCGCTTGACCGATGAACTTTCAGATTCTGTGATTGCCGCAGCGGAAATGATTTCCCATGCACTGCAGAGAAACAACAAACTCCTCCTCTTTGGTAACGGGGGGAGCGCAGCGGATTGCCAGCATCTTGCGGCAGAATTTGTCAACAGGTTCTCAATTGAGAGGCCTCCCCTGCCTGCGATAGCTCTTACGACAGATACATCTATTCTCACATCTGTGGGAAACGATTTTTCCTTTTCCGAAATATTTTCCAAGCAGATAAAGGCAATCGGCCTGGAAGGAGATGTCGCCCTTGCCATTTCCACGAGTGGAAATTCTCATAACGTGTTGAAAGCAGTTCGTGCGGCAAAGAAGATGAAAATATCTACCATCGGCCTTACATCGGTTAAAGGGGAAAAGCTGATCAAGATCGTGGATCTCCCCATTCCTGTGCCTCATGAGTCCACAGCGAGGATTCAGGAGGCGCACATAATTCTGGGCCATATCATCTGCGACCTCACCGACACGATGCTCTTTAGAAACATATCCAGGTAAAGTTAATGGAACCCGACCTTACTAAACTCACACGCTATTCTCTCTTCGACCGGAAGAGCAAATTCGATGCATCCTGCTGTTCGGGGAGATTCTCGAAGGAGGGGGGCCTTAAAGGATTCTTCGAGACGATTCCACGGGTTCTTGGGGGTGAAGATTTTTTTCTCCTTACAGAGGCTTGGAGAAAAGCGGTTCGCGAAGGGAATAAGGTGATAGTGGGAATGGGAGCCCACGTGATCAAAGTGGGCCTTGCCCCTCTTGTCATCCAACTGATGGAAGAAGGATTTATCAATCACCTTGCGGTGACAGGTGCGTTTCTTGTCCACGATGTGGAACTGGCGATGGCCGGGTATACGTCGGAAGATGTGGCAGAAAAGATCAGGGACGGGAGTTTTGGAATGGCTCTCGAGACGGCCACATTCATCAACGGAGCCATCGGGGAGGGGGTGAGGAAAGGGAATGGGCTTGCAGATTCAGTGGCGGATCGAATCGTGAAAGAATCTCTTCCCCGGGAGAAGGAGAGCGTTTTTGCAGCGGCAACACGAAATGATGTTTCTCTGTCAGCACATGTCGCCCTGGGAACTGATATTACCCACATGCACCCTGAAGCGGATGGTGCAGCTATAGGCAAGGGTTCTCTGGCCGATTTCAGACTCTTTACCGATGGGGTGATGAAGATGGAAGGGGGTGTCTACCTCAACGTGGGCTCTGCAGTGATACTTCCTGAAGTGTTTCTGAAAGCAGTCTCCATTGCGCGTAATCTCGGGACGCCCCTTGAATCGATTACTACGGGGGCGATAGATTTCACCCGTCACTACCGGGTTATGGAAAACGTGGTGAGAAGGCCCCTTCTGGGTGAAAAAAAAGGTTTCTACCTCCTGGGCCATCATGAAATCATGATTCCTCTTCTTACTGCCGCACTTCTCGGATTAGAGGATGAGAGAGGATAGAGCTATAGTTTTTCTCTCCAACCTTGCTGAGTATTCTC
>CAZPLX010000172.1:0-4000 GCA_964587345.1 uncultured bacterium | reverse complement strand
GATGGCGATGTTTTCCCGCACAGTGGCTGAAGCGAAGGGTCTTGGGATCTGGAAGGTCCGTCCGAGCCCCAGGGGGGCCCTTTTGTAGGGGGGATAGTTCGTGATGTCTATGCCGTCAAAGGTGATCTTGCCCTCCTCGGGGATGTACACGCCGTTTATGATATTGAAGAGCGTGGTTTTTCCCGCGCCGTTTGGCCCCACGATTGCGATCATTTCCCCGGGATCGATCTCGAAGGATACATCGTCTACGGCGGTGAGCCCTCCGAAATGCTTCGTGATATGTTCCAGCTTCAAAAGAGCCATGTGTGCCTCACACGATCAGATGTTCCAGGAAAGTCCCCTGGACATGTTTTCTCACAACCCCTACGATCCCCTCGGGAAAGAGGACTATGATCACGATGATTACAGGGGCGAATATCAGGAGCTGGAACCCGGGAAGAATAATCGCGAGATAATATTTCGAGAGGCCGTAGATAAGCCCTCCCACCACGGGACCCAGAAGTGTGCCCGCCCCTCCGAGAAGGACGATGATGATCGCTTCCACCGTATAAGAAATTTCGAACACATCCGGGGGGTAGACGTAGGTGAGTTTCAGGGCCCAGGCGGATGCTCCGAGGAGCCCCGCGAATGCGGCGCTGGTGATGAAGGCGATGATCTTGTACTTCGTGACGTTGATTCCCATCACTTTCGCCGCATCCTCATCTTCCCGCAAGGCAGTAAGGGCATATCCTATTTTGCTTCGCAGGTAGAGGAGGGTGGTCACTGCTGCCGTTATTGCGATGGTAAACACCAGGACGTCGGCCCAGAAAGTGGAGAGGCCGCTCGCTGTCTGCCGGCCGAATGCCTGGGAAAGTTGTCCGGAAAAAATGATCCCCTCCGAACCGTTCCAGATTTTCGCCCCCTCGATAAAGTACCTGAACCCTTCGTTTACTCCGATCGTCGCGATGGCGAAATATGCTCCTCTGAGCCTCAAGGCCACCGCACCCACAGCGAGAGAGAGAAGGATGGCCATCACGACCGCCAAAACAAGTCCCAGGGCGATGAGCCCCAGCCCGAGTCCCTGGTCGTAGAAGCGGGATATGGAAAGGGCCATTCCGTATGTTCCTACACCCAGAAAAGCGACGTAACCGAAATCTACATACCCGGTCATCCCCATGAAGATATTGAACGCCTGTCCCAGGGCGCAGTAGAAGGCGAGCATCGCGATTAACTGCCAGATTCCCTCGACGGATTTCCCTATGAAGAAAAGGATAAAATAGGCGACCAGGACGGGAACGATGGGGAGATACCGTTTCATTTCCATAGGCAGTTATCCTTTCTTCGGACTCAGGAGGCCTTCAGGCTTTATGAGGAGGATCACGAGGAGGAGGAAGAAGGAGAAGAATCGTGTGAGGGCAAAGGGCTCCACGCCCGGTATGAGGGCAAAGAGGGTGTACGATCCGTTTTCCACCAATCCGAAGATCAGTCCGCCGAAAAAGGCACCGTAAGGCGATGCCAGGCCTCCCAGAACGGCGATGACGAATGCTTTGAGGGTATAATGCCCCCCCATGTAAGGGTTGATCCCTACGGGGATGAACATGGTGAGGAGGACCCCGCTCGCCACAGTCAACCCGAGACCGATGGAAAAGCTGAGTGCATATTGCCACTCCACGTTCACTCCGCACACGCGGGCTCCCTCGCTGTCTTCCACCACGCTTCTCATCGCTTTCCCGGAGCGGGTCCGGTTGAACCATACATAGAGGAGAATTGCTACCATGATGCTCCCCACGAAGGCGATGATCTTCGTGTAGGGAAGCACCGTAAATCCAAGTTTAATTTTTCCGAGAGGCCAGTTATAGCCCCTGAATTCAGAGCCTGCAATCAGCTTGACGACCTCCTCGAGGATCACGCCGAAGGCGAATGTAGCCAGGAGGGAGGAAAGTTCGGGTCCCTTGAGGAGGCGCTTGATCGATGTGAAATAGAAGAGAAATCCGAGGCCAAGACCCACGAGAAATGCCACGGGAAGAGCGTACACGGGGGCAAGGCCCATGACATTGAACACATAGAGGGCAATGAATGCGCCCACCATTATAAAGGCGCCGTGCCCCACGTTTACCACCTTCAAAACGCCAAAGATGAGGCTCAATCCCATCGTTGCCATTCCGTAGACGGCTCCCAGGATAAGTCCCTGGAAGAGGTTCCCACCGAGTTGCTGAAAAATCATAGTTTCCCTCGATCTCATACTTAAGTGAATGAAAAAAACTCCTCTCCCGGGGACTACGCCCCGAGAGAGGAGTCTCCCATCAGTGTCTTAAGGGGTTCGATCGGCCCCTTATTTTAGTGTACAGCCATCTTGCCTTTGGCTTTCTGTTCAAAAGTGGGCATGGGATAGACCACCTTGCCGGTCTGGGCCCTCTCGGGCCATACGATCACACGCTTCCCAGCCTGCCATTGCACATCGACCATGGAATGACCGACCTGTTTCCCTGTCTTGTCCACATCCCATGCTCCGTAAAAGGACATGAATTTCAGGTTGCCGAGGGCGGCCCTCACCTTGTCGGCATCAATGGTCCCGGCGTTTTCAATTGCCTTCACCAGTGCGAAGATCGCGGCCGCAGCCTCAGCACCATGGTAGTCGGGAGTAATGTCTTTCCCTACCGCCTTCTTGAATCCGGTGACAAACTCGTCCTGGGAGGGGCCTATCCATTCTAGACCAGCTTTTTTCGCTGCCTTTGCCGAGTAGGTAACTCCATACTCCCAGTGGGAGGGGCCCATCACACCTTCCGCCAGGTTCGTCAAGGCCTTATGAAAGGCGGGAAGGGTTGCGGCGGCAATCAGGGAAAGAGCATGGGAGTCGATGTCGAGATCCGCCATCTGCCTGTTGAAGAGCTGGCCGTCCACGAAATGCCCTCCACCAAGAACGATATCAGGCTTCGCGGCTTTAAGAGCAGAGAGGAGAGGAGTCAGGTCAGTAACGCCTTTCGGGTAGGTGCGCTTGAACACAATTTTGTATCCAAGGGCCTTCGCATGCTTTTCCGCGCCTTCCATCACTACCCTGGCGAATTCTGAATCTTCGTAGGCCAGGGCGAGGCGTTTCGCCTTGGGCGCTGTTTTGTGGAGAAGGTCGAGAGTTCCCTCGTGGTAACGGGATGCCGGTCCGATTGTCTGCACGATATAGCGGAAACCCTGGTTGAATATCTTATCGCTTGCGCCGCCATGATCCATGTAGATCATCCCGTATTTTTCCGCGATGGGGGCACCGGCGAGGGTGAGGCCGGAACTGTACGAAGCAATAGTGAAGTTCACCTTGTCCACCGTAATGAGCCGTTCAAGAAGGCTTGTGACTGCCTCCTTCTTCGATTCCACGTCATACTTCTTGTAAACGAGAGGAACGTTCTTCCCCCCGATGTGTACGCCTCCGTGCACTTTGTTGACCCAGGTAACAGCCGCCTCGATTCCGCCAGTAGCCTGGCCGCCTGCTTTCGCAAATTTACCCGACAGGCATGCAGGATGTCCCACCGTAATCTTCGCGGGCATCGAGCCTGCAAAAGACGTGGCGAAGACGAAAGCAACGGACGCGACAGCGCAAACCAGCGCGATTCCAATTTTTTTCTTCATCATCTGTCCCCCTTTGTAGTGTGAGTTGTTGTATTCGAAGTGTCTCCTTTTTCATATAGATGAAGGAGGCACGGACAAAGCTTAGACTCCATGGATATCATGGAACCCCCGAACTGCTGAATGAGTGATATAAATTCAAGAATAATTTACCACCCCCGCTGATGTCAAGAAATTAAGGGAAATAACCAGTATGAATTGTACCCATGATATACGCTTTCATGGAAAGGAAAAATCGGGCTCTTTCTGATTATTCCGTCAGAAAAATTCTTACACCTATGTGGACCTCTCCTGGATGAGGGGGATATCAAAAAGAGCAAAGGGGCAGGAGTTATTCCTGCCCCGTCCTTTCTGGTGATCCCAGGGGGAATCGAACCCCCGTTTTCGGCGTGAGAGGCCGATGTCC
>CAZPLX010000171.1:0-4057 GCA_964587345.1 uncultured bacterium | reverse complement strand
AGACCTCCTTCTGTTATCAATTGGAGAAAAAAAGAGTATAATAATCGATGAAATAAGAGAAGGGAAAGATAAGATTCAGAAAATTGATCATAGAAAAATAGAGGAATTTTTTCATATACTTTCTTCTCTTGAGCGCATGCCACCCCAGGCGAACAGGGCGCTCGTATGTGAAACCATACTTCTTTCCCTTTCAAAATAGGAGGGTTGAGAGACAATGGATCTCATCAACATAAAATTCAGAGGTGTGGCAAAATGCTACCAGTTCGATGTTACAGGACATGATGTAATTCCGGGGGAACATGTGGTGGTGAACTCGGAAAGGGGGATCCAGATCGGAAAAGTGATTAAACTTTTTCGAGACATAAAACCCTCGAAAGGAAAGATGTCCATGAAGAAGATCATCCGCAAGGGGACTGACGGGGATCTGAAATCCCATACAAAAAACATGGAAAAGGAAAAGAGTGCTCACACTTTCTGCCTCGAGCGGATAGAAGCGCGGGATCTCCCGATGAAGGTCGTCCGGACGGAATACCTTCTCGATGGATCCAAAGTGGTCTTCTATTTCACCGCCGACGGGAGGATCGATTTCAGGGAGCTCGTAAAGGATCTCGCTAACCGTTTGAAGACACGTATAGAAATGCGCCAGATAGGAGTGAGGGACGAAGCGAAGATGATCGGGGGAATTGGATCGTGTGGCAAATCCCTCTGCTGCGCTTCCCACCTCCATGGGTTTGAGCCGATCACAGTGAAACTTGCGAAAGATCAGAATCTCACCCTTAACCCTGCGAAACTCTCAGGGCTCTGCGGCCGCCTCATGTGCTGTCTCATCTATGAACACAAGATGTACAAGGTCTTGAAAGATAAGCCGATCCCCAAAGAGGAAGAACTTCTGCCCGAGGAGAGAGAGCACACACTCTCCCTGAACTATGAAGATTCCCACGAATAAGGATTCTTCCGATGAGAGAGGGAAGATGAAAGAGACATTCTACGTGAGCACCCCCATCTACTACGTGAATGACATTCCCCACATAGGTCACGCCTACACCACAATCGCAGCCGATGTGCTTTCACGTTACATGCGTCTTAAGGAGAGGGACGTCTTCTTCCTTACAGGCACGGACGAACACGGGCAAAAAGTGGAGAAGAGCGCGATTTCCCAGGGACTTGTGCCGAAAGAACTCGCCGATAAAGTAGTTGGGCGCTTCCGGGATCTCTGGAAAAAACTTTCCATAAATAATTCCGATTTTATTCGGACATCCGAAGAGAGGCATCATATCTCCGTGCAAACTTTATTCAGAACGGCATTTGAGAAGGGGGATATCTACCTGGGAGAGTACGAGGACTGGTACTGTACACCCTGTGAATCTTTCTGGACTGAAATGCAGCTCGCAGGCGGGCTTTGCCCCGACTGCAGGCGTCCTGTGGAAAAACTGAAGGAGGCGAGCTACTTCTTCCGCCTTTCGAAGTACCAGGAACCACTCCTCGCATATTACAGAGAGAATCCCGGCTTCATCATGCCCGATGCGAGGCGGAACGAGATCATCTCCTTTGTAAGCGATGGGTTGAAAGACCTGAGCATAAGCAGGACATCCTTCTCATGGGGAATCCCTGTCCCCGAAAATGAAAAGCACGTAATCTACGTCTGGTTCGACGCGTTGACCAACTATATAACTGGAGTCGGGTACCCGTCGAACCAGGAAACCTTCAACAAATACTGGCCCGCGAATGTGCACATTATAGGCAAGGATATTCTCCGCTTTCACACCGTCTACTGGCCTGCCTTCCTCATGTCTGCGGGCATAGCACCCCCCAGAAGTGTCTATGCTCACGGCTGGTGGACCGTGGAGGGGCAGAAAATGTCAAAATCCCTGGGAAACGTGGTGGATCCCTATGAAGTATCCGACCGTTATGGTGTCGACCAGTTCCGCTACTTCCTCCTGAGGGAGGTCCCCTTCGGGCTTGACGGCGACTTTTCTCATTCCGCCATGGTCCACAGGATCAACTCGGACCTGGCGAACGATTTCGGGAATCTCCTGAATCGGACCCTTTCCATGACGGGAAAATATTTCGACGGCATTGTGCCCCCACAAGGGAGTGAAGAAGAGCCGGAACGGGTTCTCAAAGAAAAGGTAACAAAGTGCCTTCAAGAACTAGAAGTGCACATGAACCATCTCGCCTTCCACAAGGCCCTCATCTCAATATGGGACGTAATCGGAGGGGGAAACAAATATATTGACGAAACTGCTCCCTGGGCCCTCGCAAAAGACAGTTCCAGGAGGATGAGACTGGGAACGGTCATGTATACAACCCTCGAAATCCTTCGCATTGTGAGCCTCCTCGTCTCTCCCTTCATGCCCGGATCGGCAGAGCGGATATGGAACCTCCTCGGTCAGGAAGGATCCCCATCTGAGCAGTTGCTTCCCGGTGCGGGGAGGTTCGGTCTCCTCCAGGAAGGGACAAAGGTGCCTGACAAGGCGATCGTGTTCCCGAGGATAGAATGACCATGAAGGGATTCCTCTTCGATTCACACACTCACCTCGACATTGAACCCCTTTCTCAAAACCCCTCCCTCGTCGTTTCAAGAGCCAGGAAAGCAGGGGTAGGTCGAATGGTATCCATCGGGATAGACCCCTTGAGTTCGCGAAATAATCTCGTCCATGCAGAGACATTCGAGGGAGTTTTTACCGCCGCGGGAATCCACCCTCACAACGCTGAGGAGGCTACCGCGGAAGCTCTTTTGGAAATCGAAGAGATCGCATCCCATCCCGAAGTTGTCGCTATCGGCGAAACGGGCCTCGATTTCTTCCGGGACCGTTCCGACAGGGACGCCCAGAGAGAAGCCTTCAGGGCACAGATTCGATTGGCGAAAAAGATGGAGAAACCGTTGATCATCCACGACAGGGATGCCCACCGGGAGATTCTCAGGATTCTGGATGAAGAGGGTGTGCCTTCCCGAAAAGGGATTTTTCACTGTTTCAGCGGATCATACGACTTCGCACTTGAATGTCTGGAACGGGGATTCCTTCTCTCCATTCCTGGGATAATCACCTATAAGAATGCCCGCACACTCGTAGAAGTCGTCGAGAAAGTTCCCGCAGACAAGCTTCTCCTCGAGACAGATGCCCCCTTTCTTACCCCCCATCCCCACAGGGGAAAACCGAATGAACCTTCCCTCATGGTGCACACGGCCTTGAAGGTTGGAGAAATCAAAGGCCTTACCCTGGAAGACGTAGCGCGGATCACAACCAACAACGCCTTACGGATATTTTCGTTGCAGCAGGACTTTGACTTTCAGATTGCCTACAGCATAAGGGATTCCCTTTACCTGAACATAACGAACAGGTGCACTAACAGGTGCATCTTCTGCAGCAAGAGGAAGGATTTTTTCGTGAAGGGACACTACCTTCAGCTGGCAGATGAACCCTCGGTCGAAGAGATATTGAAGAGCGCAAAAGATGCGGGAAAATACGGCGAAGTAGTTTTCTGCGGCTTTGGGGAACCCACCCTGCGACTCCCGGATATGCTCGCCGTGGCAAAAGGATTAAAAGAAGAGAATGTCAGGAAGATCCGCCTTAATACAGACGGTCTCGCGAATCTCGTGTATGGGAGGAATGTGTTGCCCGAGATGAGAGGCCTCATCGACTCCGTATCAGTGAGCCTGAACGCGCCTGACGGGGAAACCTACGCATCTCTTTGCCCGAACCCCTACGGAGAAGAATCTTTTCAGGCTCTTCTCTCCTTCATTAGAGAAGCAAAAAAGCATATCCCCAAAGTGACTGCTACCGTCGTCGCCCTCCCCGGCCTCGACCTGGAACAGTGCAGGAAGATTGTCAGTGAAGATCTTCACGTTTCCTTCCGCATCAGGGAATACAACGACGTGGGGTAGAAAGGGACCAGCGGGAGTAACCAGAAATGGTCATCGATGATGAAACTCTGAAGAATCTCGAGTGGGACCGTGTCGTTTCAAGGCTGAGCTCCCTCTGCACCACCGAACTTGGCAGGAAGGTCCCTTCCCGGTTACAGTTCCATACTTCTCCCCCGAGAGCACGAGATCTTC
>CAZPLX010000170.1:0-4111 GCA_964587345.1 uncultured bacterium | reverse complement strand
TTTATCCCTTTCACCCGAAGGAGTTCGGAAGGGATATGAAAGCTCCCACCTATTCCCCTCTCCTTCACGATCTCCCTTGCCACATTCATGGAAATTCCGGGGAGATGGGAAATCTCTTCAGAAGAAGCCAAGTTTACATTAATGGGAATTCCTCTTATAATCTTTTCTCTTCCTCCGAGTTTTCCACTTTCTCTGTCAGAAATTGGGAGAGTCTCCTCACCTTTCCCTAATGTGTTTTCCCTATGATATTCGTAGAAAGAATAGACTAGAGAGAGAATCAGGAGGCCTGAGAAATAATATAGAACCCTTTTTTTCATGGGGCCTGTGTGATGCTCATAATATCTAAACTCTGTGCTATTTCAGCCTGTCCTTGTGGAGCTTGTACCGAATCGAGTCGGTAAGCGCCTGCCAGCTGGCCTCAATAATGTTGTGGGACACGCCCACGGTACCCCACTTCTCCGTCCCGTCTCCCGATTCGATGAGCACGCGTACAGTAGCCCCAGTCCCTTTTTTCGCTGAGAGAACCCTCACCTTGTAATCATAAAGTTCCATTTCATTGATTTCGGGATAAAATTTTGTGAGGGCTTTACGGATTGCGTGATCAAGTGCATTTACGGGACCATTGCCAAGTGCCGCTGTGTGTTCAATATTTCCGTCCACTTCTATCATAATCGTGGCTTCAGCTATCGGATCGTCGCTTTCAGAGCGTTTTTCGTCGATAACCCTGAATCCCTTCAGGTTAAAGAAGGGTGTGTGGGTTTTCATCGCCTTTTTCAGGAGAAGTTCAAAAGAAGCCTCGGCTCCTTCGTACTGGTATCCTTCATGTTCAAGATCCTTGATCGTAGCCAAGAGCTCTCCGGCAAGAGGATCACTTCCTTTGAGCGATACTCCGAACTGCTTTGCCTTTTCAAGGATATTGCTCTTCCCGGAAAGGTCAGAAATGAGAACTCGTCTCATGTTTCCCACTTTTTCAGGATCAAGGTGTTCATACGTCCCCGGATGCCTCCTTATGGCACTCACATGCATCCCTCCCTTGTGGGCAAAGGCGCTGTGGCCGGTGTAGGGCTGCCTCTTGAAGTGCCCGATGTTTGCGATTTCGGATACATATCTGGAGAGCTCGCTAAGCATCGGAAGGGATTCCTCTGGAATGGATTGATAGCCCATTTTGTAGGAAAGTGCGGGTATTATCGAAATGAGATTCGCATTTCCGCACCGCTCTCCATACCCGTTTATCGTACCCTGGACATGGACCACGCCGGCTTCAACGGCAACAAGGGAATTGGCTACGGCAAGGTCAGAATCGTTGTGACAGTGGATGCCTAAGGGAACCTTCACCTTTTTCTTAACTGCCCTTACAATTTTTGAAATTTCAGAAGGGAGGGATCCTCCATTAGTGTCGCACAGGATGATACAATCAACTCCCGCCTCACAGGCAGCGTGAACTACCTCCATAGTGTATTCAGGATTCTTCTTGTACCCGTCGAAAAAATGTTCCGCGTCGAAGAATATTTCTTCGCAATAGTCCTTGAGGTAGGCAAGGGTGTCGTACACGGATTTCAGGTTTTCTTCGAGGGTTGTGCGAAGGGCCGTGGTGACGTGAAAATCCCATGATTTTCCGACTATGGTGATCACCGGTGCCCCCGAGTTTTTCAACGTTTTCACATTTCCGTCATCTTCCACGTTCTTCCCAACTCTTCTCGTCATTCCGAAAGCGCAGATTTTTCCGTTCTTCCAATCCATGTCAGAAGCCATGGAAAAAAATTCCCGATCCTTAGGATTTGATCCCGGGTATCCTCCTTCGATGTAGTGAATACCGAATTCGTCAAGTTTTTTCGCAATGGATACCTTGTCAGCTACGGAGAGAGAAATATCTTCTGCCTGTGTCCCGTCACGTAATGTCGTATCGTAGTAGAGTATCTTTTTCCTGGCCATAATCACCTCTTTACTCACTTTTAACGAACGTCTTGGTCTACTTGGGGTTTTTCCCCAGATTGAATGCATCATGAAGGACCCGAACGGCAAGCTCGGTATATTTTTCTTCCACAACACACGATACCTTGATCTCCGAGGTGCTGATCATGATGATGTTGATATTTTCCCTCGAAAGGGTTGAAAACATCTTTGATGCTACCCCTGGATGTGATCTCATCCCGAGCCCCACAATTGATATTTTCGCGATCTTGTCATCCCCCACGATCATTTCCGCTCCTATCTCCCTGGAAACATTTTCCATCAGGAGCATGGTCTTTTTATAGTCCGTTTTGGGAACCGTAAAGGTGAGGTCTGTGTAGCCTTCTAGAGAGACGTTCTGAACTATCAGATCTACGTTGATTCCTCCTTCTGACATGGGCTTGAAAATAGCGGCTGCGATGCCAGGCCTGTCGGGAACTTTCACGACCGTAATCTTCGCCTCGTTTTTGTTAAACGTTATCCCCGATACTACGGCCGATTCCATTATCTCATCCTCCCTGGTAACAACGGTCCCTTCCCCTTCCGTGTAGGAGGACCGCACATGGATTTTGACATCGTACTTCTTTGCGAACTCCACCGCTCTTATCTGAAGGACTCTAGCTCCCAGACTTGACATTTCAAGCATCTCACGGTACGAGATTTCATCGAGCTTCTTCGCATCTTTACAGACGTTCGGGTCTGTGGTAAACACCCCATCCACGTCAGTATAGATTTCGCACACATCCGCATCCATCGCTGCGGCCACGGCGACTGCGCTCGTGTCTGATCCTCCCCTCCCGAGAGTGGTGGTATCGCCGGCCTTGTCGATTCCCTGAAAACCCGCAATGACAACAATGTTGCCCTCTCTCAGTGCATTTTTCACAGCCCCCGATTCAATCCTTTTAATCCGCGCTCTTCCGTGAGAAGAATCAGTATAGAGAGGAATCTGGTGGCCGAGAAATGACTTTGCCCTGTATCCCATCTCTTTGAGGGCTATGGCCAGAAGGCCGATGCTTACCTGTTCTCCCGAAGAGACGACCTGGTCGTATTCCCTCTCATCGGGGAGTTCCGAGAGTTTTTTCACCAGCCCCACGAGCCTATCGGTTTCTCCCGCCATTGCAGACACAACAACCACAACATCATTCCCCTCGTCCCTGGTAGAGGCAATTTTTCTGGCAACATTTTTTATCTTTTCGAGTGACCCGACTGAGGTCCCCCCATATTTCTGAACAACTAGAGCCATGAGGCGTTCCTCCGACCGTTGTATTAAATCCCTGTTTAAGGAAAGCTCCTCCTTAAGGGAGGAACCATCCATGACTCACGGGGTAAGGGTAATGCATCTTTCACCTTCAGACAGAAAACTTATATTAATTATAATAGGTTGGGAAGGCAAATAATTTTTTATCCTCTCCCCCCACTCAACGATCGCAACTCCCTCTTCCTGGATGATTTCAAATATTCCCGTCCCTTCGAGCTCCTCAAAGCTATCTCCCAGCCGGTAGAGGTCAACATGGTAAAGTGTCGTTTTCCCTTCGTGCACGTTGATGATAGAGAATGTGGGACTCGTGACACGATCTTCCTCAATCCCCTGAAGTGATGAGGCAATACCTTTTACAAGCTGAGTTTTCCCCGCCCCAAGCTCTCCCGTGAGAAGGATGACATCCCCCTTTTTGAGGAAGCCTCCTATTCTCCGTCCGAAATCCCTGGTCTCTTCTTCCGATCGACTGATATATCTGTGGGGAATTTCAGGAAAGCTCATCGGACGAGTGGGTTATCCTCCTGATTGCCTCCGGATAGTAGGAGACGATATGTCGTGGAGCGATGGGAGAATGAGGGAAGTTCTCCTGGATGATATCCCCGGTTAACCCGTGAAGGTAAACTCCTGCGACAGCAGCGTTTTCGGGAGAAACTCCCTGACCCAGAAGGGACGCGATGATTCCAGTTAATACGTCCCCCATTCCTCCTGTCGCCATATAGGGATTCCCCGTGGGATTGAGATAGACCGTTCCTTCAGGCAAAGCGATGACCGTGCGGAACCCCTTCAGGACAGTAGTCACCCCCCATGTCGTTGCGAAGGCGCGGGCAGATCCTATCCTGTCATTTTTCACATCTTCAAGGGATGTGCCAAGAAGACGGCTCATTTCCATTTCGTGGGGGGTGA
>CAZPLX010000169.1:0-4123 GCA_964587345.1 uncultured bacterium | reverse complement strand
CATGTAATCTCAAAACTGTCCTATTATGGACTTATTTCTTAAGGAGAGCAAACTTCCCATTCTTGACGGTCAGCATTTCAAAGGAATCCATTCCGAGGCCGTTGTGATCCTCCGGAGAGAAATTAAATACTCCCCCCGTACCCACGAAGCCTTTCATGTTCTCAATTGCGGTTCTCACCTTCTCTTTATCAGGGCCTGCTTCCTTCAGGGCGTGCATGAGGATCTCAAACGCATCGTAGGCATGTCCGCCGAAGGTGCTCACGGCTTCTTTGAACTTCGATTCGTAATCCTTCTTGTAGTTCACGAGGACAGCCCTCTGCGCGTTTGATGGGGGAAGAACTCCCGATACGAGAAGCCGTCCCGCAGGGAATATGATCCCTTCCGCAGCTTTCCCTGCAGCCTTTACATACTTGATGTTCCCAAATCCATGACTCTGGAAGAGGGGAACGGTCATTCCGATCTGCCTCATGTTTTTCGCAATGATCGCCTGGGCAGGGACAATAGACCAGTTGATGACCCCTTCCACGTGGGCACCCTTGACCTTGTTCGCCACAGCTGTTAAGTCCGTCGCGTGCTTGTCGTAGACTTCGCTGATAAGGACCTTGATCCCGAACTGGGGGGCAAGCTTTTCGATCTGGGCTTTTCCCGCCTTTCCGAACCCTGTGTTCCCTGCCACCACGCCTATCTTTTTGATCCCCATCTTGTTCATCTGCATGAAGATTTTCTTCACGGCAAAACTGTCTTTCTGGGGAGTCTTGAATACATATTTCGCCACGGGGTTGACGATGACTTCAGCTGCCGCACAGGAGAGGAGGATCATTTTTGCCTTCTCTACGATGTTTTTAATCTTCATCGTTTCTCCACTCGTGGAGGGTCCGATGATGGCAAAAACCTTCTCTTCCTCGATCAGCTGTTTTGTGAAAGATATGGCTTTCTCGGGGTTCGCCCCGGAATCTTTGATAATGAGCTTAATCTTGTGCCCATTGATTCCTCCCTTTGCGTTCACTTCATCAGTAAGCATCTTGAGTGTCCTCGATTCGGGTCCACCGAGGAATGACGCGGGTCCTGATACTGCGAGGATCGCGCCTACCTTGATCTCGTCTCCCGCAAGGACCTGCGTTGACATCCCCGCGGTTAGCAGCAATGTGAGTAAAAATAAAAGCACCCTTTTCATAGTTCCCCCCTCTTTTTTTTATTCACTGCCTCATGGGCAGCTTACACGTCAAAGGGCATATACTTCGTCGCCCGTAAGCACCCTGCACCCACTCTTATTCAACACTTCGATAGCACGGTCCACTTCGTCAAACCGAAAAATAATAATAGCATTTTCACCGCTCTTCTGTACGAAAGCATACATGTACTCTACGTTGATGCCCTCTCCGTTCAAAGCGGAAAGTATTCCCGCGAGCCCTCCAGGCCTGTCGGGAACTTCGAGGGCCACCACTTCCGTGAGCCCCACGGTGAATCCATTCTCCTTTAAAACCTTTTTTACTTTTTCCCTGTTGTTCACGATGAGCCGCAGAATACCGAAATCGGCCGTATCGGCCAGGGAGAGGGCCCGTATATTGATCCCCTCCCGGGCAAGAACTCCAGTCACATCAGCGAGCCTGCCCGATTTGTTCTCGAGGAATATGGATATCTGTTCCACCTTCATCGCCCACCCCCCTTAGATCTTCCTTCGGTCAAACACCCTCTTCGCTTTTCCCTCACTTCTCTGTATCGTTTTTGGTTCCACGAGTTTTACCCTGGACGAAACACCGAGCATGTCCTTGATATCCCTCTCTATCTTTTTTCCCAACCCTTCAAGCTGTTTCACTTTGTCGGAAAATATCGATTCGTTCACTTCTACCTGTACCTCCATCACGTCGAGGGCACCTTCCCTCTCCACGATGATCCGGTAGTGGGGCTCCACACCATCAATCCCTATGAGGACATGTTCTATCTGGGAAGGAAAGACGTTCACACCCCGAATAATGAGCATATCGTCGCTCCGTCCTGACACACGTTCCATCCTCACCATGCTTCTTCCACACACACAGGTTTCCGGGATGAGCCGTGTGATGTCTTTTGTGCGGTACCTGATCACCGGGAAGGCTTCCTTCGTAATTGTGGTAAACACAAGTTCCCCCGTTTCTCCCATGGGGAGTACCTGCCCTGTGTCAGGATTGATAATCTCGGGGATGAAATGATCTTCGAATATGTGAAGTCCTCTCTTTCCCTCGATACACTCGCTCGCCACACCCGGACCGATTACCTCGCTCAGCCCGTAGATATCAAGGGCACTGATCCTTAAGGCATTCTCGATCTGCTCCCTCATTTTCTCGCTCCACGGTTCCGCGCCGAAGAGGCCCACTTTAAGCTTCAATGTCCCGGGATCTATCCCCATCTCCTCCATCACTTCAGCAAGGTTCAAAGCGTAAGAAGGGGTACAGAGGAGGACGGTGGATCCAAAATCCTCCATGAGCATGATCTGGCGCTTCGAATTCCCCCCTGATATGGGAATCACGGTTGCGCCCAGTTTTTCGGCCCCGTAATGGGCTCCCAGGCCTCCCGTAAAAAGACCGTAGCCATATGCATTCTGGACCACGTCACCCTGCCTGGTATCACCGCAGGCAAGAGTCCGCGCCATAAGCTCTGCCCAGGTGTCTATGTCCTTTCTCGTATACCCCACCACGACAGGTTTTCCTGTGGTTCCCGAGGAAGCATGAATCCTTATTACCTTTTCGAGAGGGACCGTGAAGAGGCCGAAAGGATAGTTCTTCCTCAAATCCTCCTTGTCCGTAAATGGCAGATTACTTAAACTCTCTACATCCAGGATGTCATCAGGAGAAATACCGGCTCCGTCCATCTTTTCCCTGTAGTAGGGTACAGCCGAGTAGACCCTCTTCACCAGGCTTTTGAGCCGCTTCCCCTGAAGAGCCTGGAGGGCTTCTCTCGGGAGGGTTTCGAACTCCTCATTCCAGAACATAATGATAGAACCTCCTTCCAGTCATCTACGATCGAACACACAGGTTCCCCGGAGGGATCAAGAGGCAGGATCATACATGAAGAACAGCTTCCCGCACACACTTCCTTCCTTCCAAGAAGGCTTCCCTGTTGGCATTAAAATACCTTTCTGGAACTTTACCAGATATTACATCGAAAAAGATACCCTCTTCAACAGGAAGAAAAGCAGAGAGAGCTCCAGTCATCACCATGTTTACTGCTCTCACTTCACCCACACTCTTCGCTGTTTCCAAGGCATCCAGAGTGTACGTGGAAAGGCCCCTCTTCTTCAGTTCTTCAACTGTTCCCCCGGGATACTCTTCACCTCCCGTGGCAACCGAAGAGGGATATATCTTCTGGGAATTTACGATCACTCGCGTGTGCGTATTCATGTAAGGGAGATGGCGAAGAGATTCAAGAAGCTCGAATGCCACCACGAAATCCGCCTCTCCCCTGCTGATCAAAGGGGAATATATTTTTTCCCCGAACCGGACATGGGCAACCACGGACCCCCCCCTCTGAGCCATTCCATGGACTTCGCTCTTTTTTACATCGAACCCGGATGAAAGGAGAGCCCTCGCGGTCACTTCGCTTGCAAGGAGGATCCCCTGGCCCCCTACTCCGGAAAAGAGGATATCACCCTTTTTCATGGTCTTCTCCGGCAACGATAATAGAAGTAAAACTGCAGAGAGGAGCGCACTGTCCACATCCGTCACAAAGTTCCGGATTGATCCTCGCGTACCCTTTCTGTCCCTTTCTGAAACCCTGCGTAAGAGTCTCCTCCTCTTTGACGGGGACCCATTCAATCGCGGGACATCCGAGTTTCAGGCAGGCCCTGCACCCCGTGCACGTATCGCGGATAATCGTGTAAAGGGGTTTCCCTTTCTTTTTTTCTTCAGGGAGAAGAACACAGGGGTACTTCGTGACCACCACGGAGGGTTCGCGCCGGTTCACTTCTCTTTTCAGGATTGAGTATGTTTTCTCGAGATCATTTGGATCGATCGTGTAGACATGCCGCACCCCTACTGCCCGGCAGATATCCTCGATATGGATTCTCTCCGTAGTTTCTCCCGTAATTGTTTTTCCCGTCGCAGGATTTGGCTGGTGCCCTGTCATGGCGGTGGTCCTGTTGTCCAGT
>CAZPLX010000168.1:0-4144 GCA_964587345.1 uncultured bacterium | reverse complement strand
AGGGCTGCAACGGCAATCGATTCTTTGAAGCTCCCCGCTGATCAGAAAGCAGCAGCCGATATGGTGAAAAGAGCTCTCTTCTCCCCCGCTTCCCAGATCGCGGTGAACGCAGGGCAGGATGGGGCAGTGGTAGTGGACAAGATCAACAACCTCAAAGGGGACGAGGGCTACAATGCCTCCACGGACAGCTATGAGGATATGATCAAGGCAGGAATTCTCGATCCCACAAAAGTGACGAGATCGGCCCTTCAGAACGCGGCATCCATTGCCGGGCTGATGCTGACCACGGAATGCATGGTAGCAGACGACCCGGAGGAAAAGAAGGGTGGAGATATGCCGGCGATGCCTCCAGGAGGAATGGGAGGAATGGGCGGCGGAATGTACTAAGGTTCTCTTTGGGATTCTTGAGGCGGAACATCCAGAGGGGTGTTCCGCCTTTTCATTATGAGTGCATCTGTGATAAAATCATAAGTTAATGTGTTTTTGGAGGTAGTTCGAATGCCAATTTACGAGTATCGCTGTAAAAAATGCAATAAGATCACCGAGGTGATGCAAAAGGTGAGCGAAGGTCCCCTTTCAGAATGCAGGCACTGCGGAGGGCCTCTCCACAAAGAAATGTCCAACTCCACATTCATTCTCAAGGGATCGGGCTGGTATGCCACGGATTATGGGAAAAAAGACGTAGGGGGACACAAGACGAAACCACACGCGAGTTCACACATTGATGTGAAGGAAAAGGATACATCGAAAGCAGCTGAAAAGAGTATACCCGCCGCTGCCAATACACCTTCAAAATAGGAAAAGGAGCCGTCTTTGGGGAAGAAAGTAATCGACGGGAAGGCGATTTCGTCAAAGATACGGGGGGATTTGAGTGAGAAGGTTCGCGAGTTTTCCCTGAAGAATGGAAGGCCTCCCTGCCTTTCTGTCGTTCTCGTAGGCGAAGACCCTGCATCTGCGATCTATGTGAGGATGAAAGGAAAAGCCTGCGAGGAGACGGGGATACATTCACTCCAGCACACCCTTCCCGGGGACACACCAGAAGATACTCTCATGGAACTCATCGATTTCATGAACAGGGATCCTTCTATAGACGGGATTCTGGTTCAGCTTCCCCTTCCTCCACAGATTGACGAGGGAGCGGTGATCGAGCGGATAAATCCGCTTAAGGACGTAGATGGCTTTCATCCTGTGAACGTAGGAAAGCTTGTTACCGGACAGGCAACACTCGCACCATGCACACCCCACGGAATCATAAAAATGCTCGAATTCGAGAAAGTTCCCATCAAAGGCACACGTTCAGTTGTGATCGGTCGGAGTAATATCGTGGGGAAACCTGTGGCCCTCATGCTCCTTGCGAAGCACAGCACGGTAACGATTTGCCATTCGAGGACACCCTCCCTTGAGAAGATTGCAAGGGAAGGAGATATTCTCGTGGCAGCAGTGGGAAAGGCGGGCATGGTAAGAGGAAACATGGTGAAAGAGGGGGCGGTTGTGATAGACGTTGGAGTCAACAGGCTCCCCGACGGGACTCTCTCAGGAGATGTGGTCTACGAAGAAGCCTACCCACGGGCATCGAAAATAACCCCCGTACCGGGAGGAGTGGGGCCCATGACGATCACCATGCTTCTTGTGAATACATTAGAAGCCGCTCAAAAGGTTCACCCTTGAAAAATTGATGAACATTCCTGATGATCTTCTCTACACAGAGGAGCACCAATGGATCCTCCAGGGAGAGGATGATGCTCCACTGACAATCGGAGTGACGGACTATTTCCAGGAGAGGATGGAGGAGATCATCTATATCGAGAATCCCCCTGCAGGGTCGGAGGTGGAGGAGGGAGAACCCATTTTTCTTATCGAATCGGGAAAGACAGTGTACGAGTTCTCTTCTCCCCTTCATGGAGTTCTCGTGGAAGTGAACAGGAAAGTCCTCGCAACTCCCGGTCTCATCAATGAAGATCCATACGGGGCGGGGTGGATCATACGAATGAAGGTTTCGGGAAATTTGAGCGGTTCTTTTCTTACCCCCGGGGGATACGGGGAGTTCCTGGCTGACTACACCTACCCCCGGCCTCCCCTCACCTGATCTTGAGATAGCGCATCTCGTAGATAAAATTTGCCCGTATGTTCAGAACGTCGATCTCATAGGTTGACGGGATTGGAGAGAAAGGGGACCCCTTCCTGATCGATTCGATCGCTTCCCGATCGAGCAGTGTGAACCCGGAACTCTTTACGAGGGTTACTTTCCTGAGCTTTCCATCCTTGCCGATAGAGAAATCAACGACAACATCTCCCTGAATCCCCCTTTGGACAGCTTCGAAAGGATATTGCCAGACGAGTTCTATTTTCCTCTTGATACTCGCGAAATAAGAGATATATTTGATGGCCGGGCGGTCAAGGGGAGTGAGAATGGTTCCCCCCTCCGCAATTTCAGAATATTCACCCTCTTCCTTTCCCTTATTCTTGCTCCCGATATTTTCGCCCTTTCCTTCTCCTACCCCCTTCTTTTTTTTCACTTTCGAGGCGAGAACCATCTTGCCCAAACTCGGTGTGATCTCTTTCACCCGGGGGAGGGAACTCCCTCCCCCCTTCCTCGTACTTTTCTTCGATCTCTTAGCCGTCTTTTTTTTCTTTCTTTTCTTCCCCTTCAGGGGGAAAGAACGTTCTGGCATGAGGTGAGTGTCTACCGGCAGGTCGGGTACCTTTCCGACCATAGTGTTGTCGGGTTTTTCTTCTTTAACGGGATTCTTTTTTTTGCTTTCTATGATCCCAATTTCCGATTTGGCGATGTCGGGAGCCCTGGGGATATCTATGAGATCGACAAAGGCAACCCGCGGTTCCTTGAGGGCCCCGGTTTTTATTGAAAGGAGAAAGATAATCAAGGTAATATGAATGAATATGGAAAAGGCCAGATATGGCTTTATGTTCTTGAGTGTGTTCATAATTTTAGCTGCTCAGGGGCTTTTCTTTCGGTTTTTGTACCGATATTACACCATACTTGGGCGTTTCGGGGAGGAATAAAAAATCATACCTCTAAGAGATACTATACCGTCTGAGACGATGCCCATTGTGAATTACTCTCTTATCGGAATTAACGTATTTTTCTTTCTCATAGAGGTCATGGCTGGATCCGGGCAGGAAACCATTATACGTCAGTTCGGCGTCATCCCTTTCCGTTTTGTTTCCCTATGGCATTCATCTTTTCTTGAATTCGTAACGCCCTTAACGGCCATGTTTCTCCACGGGGGGTGGCTCCACATTATCAGCAACATGCTCTATCTCTACATTTTTGGGGATAATGTAGAGGATAGGCTGGGCCATAAAAAGTACCTCTTCTTCTACATTGCCTGCGGTTTTATCTCCTTCGTTGCCCAGATTGCCATCAACACCTCCTCGATGGTTCCCAATATTGGTGCGTCAGGGGCGATCGCGGGAGTTCTTGGTGCCTATATACTCCTCTATCCCCACGCTCGCGTGGTAACCCTTGTTCCCATTATTTTCATTTTCACTATGGTGGAAATTCCCGCCTACTTCTTCCTTGGATTCTGGTTTCTCCTCCAACTTCTGGGGGGAGCCTCGCAGATAGGGAGTTCTCACGCATTCACCGGGGGAATCGCCTTCTGGGCACATATCGGAGGGTTTATCGCGGGAGTTGTTCTCCTGCGTCTCTTTCTCCCCAAATGGCGGATGAAACCCCCGGGAAGACATGTTTCCTGAAATAATAGGGGTTCGAGGGCATTTACGGGTGAAAAAGCCTTGACAAGCAAGGATATTCATATATAGATAATATCGGAAATTCATGAACTACAGGTTGGAACCCAACGATCAACATTCCACAAGGAGGGGGATATGACGAAGGCTGAATTAGTAGCAAAGATCGCTGGCGATGCGAAGATCAGCAAAGCGGCGGCGGAGAAAGCGTTGAACTCGTTTATTAGCAATGTGACGAAGACACTCAAAAAGGGAGACAAGATTACTCTCACAGGATTTGGAACGTTCTCCGTATCAAAGAGGAAGGCAAGGAAGGGGAGAAATCCTCAGACAGGGGAAACAATCAGGATAAAGGCGGCGAAAGTCCCAAAGTTTTCTGCGGGAAAAGGCCTCAAGACGACAGTAAGCGGGAAGAAATAATAAGTTTACTCGT
>CAZPLX010000167.1:0-4156 GCA_964587345.1 uncultured bacterium | reverse complement strand
GGGCATAAACCCGATGCTCGGGGACGATGGATCGGTGTAGAATGTTCCTGTCTTCGGGATCCATGACGGATGGCAGCACATGACATTCGTATTTGAGGGGAAGGAGGAGTTCGATGTTCTTTTTACCCCGATTGAGACAGTTTCTCTTTCCGAAACGGGGGTGGAGAAGATATACCAGGGCTCAAAGATCATTCTTCTCAATTCGCTGGATCTTGCCGGAGGTGACACTGCCAACGTCGAAATGGCGGTATCTCTTACAGATGAGAAGAGGGTATTTGTAAAAAAATAAAAAAATTATATAATATCCCCCCATTTCGAAAATAAAACGAGAAAAGAGATATGAAAGAAGACACAGCTTTTGAACTCTCCACAGGGCTCTTCACCCTCGAGCAGCTGAAGGAGACCGATCTTGATACATACGATTCCTTTTATCTGGGGAATCCTTTCTGTTCTTCATATAGAGGAAACCTTTCTCTCACAGAGAAGGATTTGAGAGAGGCTTCTTTGATATTGAAGGACAGGGGGAAGTATTTCTACCTTACGACACATGCGGCACCCCGTGGAAGGGATCTCGAGGAAGTAAAAAGGATTTGTAACCGTGCCATGGAAAGAGGAGCAAAAGCCGTTGAATTTCACAATATGGGTGTTCTCTACCTGGCATCCAGGGAATTTCCTGAAATTCCATTGCACGGGGGCTCATTCGCAAACATTTACAGCCTTGTTACGGCAAATCTCCTCGAAGAGTATGGAGTGAAGAGGATTCTTCCCAACGTGGAAGTTTCTCTTGATGAAATGGAGATGATCAGGGAAGGATCAGAGCTGGAGGTGTCCCTCTCCCTCCACGGGAAAATGCCTCTCGGGATAGTCCCGGACTGCTTTTTCCTCGAGGGAGCGGGGAAAGAGGAGAGCTGTCCGGAAGCATGCCTGACCCCTGCCTGGCTCAAAACGAAACTCTGGGAGATCAAACACGTGGGGAAGGGGCTCTATTCGGGCCTCGACCTCTGTCTCATAGAACATCTGGGGGATATTGTTGCGAGAGGATTCCGCCACTTCAGGATCGAGTCGGGTTACGAAGAGAGCTCCTACAGGAATGAAATAGGAAGGATTTACAGGGAAGGGATCCAATTTGCCCTGGAGAAAAATTTTAAATTCCAGGAAAAATGGGGGGCTATCCTTGGAAACCATAGCAAAAAAGGTTTTTGCAACGGGTACCTTTTTGGAAAATCGGGGCGAGTCTATTGTGGGCAATCGGGAGAAGAAATTCCTTCTCCTCTGTGGTAAAATAAACGTTTGAGAAGAGTGGAGGATTTGGAAGATGGTTGAACTTCTTGCATCCGGTGGTTCCTATGACATGGTGAAAGCGTGCGCGGAGGGAGGCGCAGATGCTGTGTATGTGGGCGCCTACGGATGGTCACGGCGTAGGGGCGCCTACGAGATGGACGACGAAACAATCCAAAAATCCGCGGATTATCTCCACGACCGGGGAAAAAAGATCCGGGTTGCGATAAACACACTTCCCCATTCGAGAGAACTTGAACCCTACCTGGAGAAAATTGATAGATTTTCATCTTTTCCCATAGATGACGTGATTCTCACAGACCCCGGGCTTATGGCGGCAACGAAAAAACATTTTCCCCGTCTGAACATTCACGCGAGTGTGGGGTGTACGATCATAAACCTTCATGACGCGCTTTTCTACCGGGATGTGGGGGCCTCTCAGGTGGTAACCGAATGCCGGATGCCCATAAAATGTATAGGAAATGTAAAAGAGGAGACTGGTGTGGGAGTAGAGGTCCTTGTCCATGCGACGACGTGCTACACCTATCTTGGAAGATGTACCATGTCCTCTTACACGAAATATGAGTCGAAGAGGGATAAAGGAGGGAAAGATCATTTTCCCGGTTCTCCCAACAGAGGGGGGCTCTGCTACCGAATTTGCCTCACAAACTGGGAAGTTGAGAGGGATGGTGAAAACAGGGAAGAGAGCGTAGTGATGCCGAACAGGGCTTACTTCGTGTTCGATGATATTCCCAAACTTATTGACGGGGGAATCGACACACTGAAGATTCAGGGGAGAGAGTATTCAACCGAACTCGTGGGGAGGATGGTCAACCTTTACAGGAGGGTGATCGATTCATACCTTGCCAATAAGGCCACATTCACCATTACTCCCTACAGGGAAGAGCTCGAAGAGCTCATAGTGAAAAGGGACAGGGAGCGCATGGAGAAAACGGAATCTCTGATCGTCGAAGCAGTTCATTAGGCTTAATTCCATCTCCCCATCGGGCAAATTCTTCTTTAAATCAGATATTCTCATGGCACCTCAACCCGAGAATGTGTTTAATGGGACACATCTCCCTCGTGAAAATATTCAATGAGAGCATTTTCCACGACCTGTGAGGGGTCCACCTTGCACTGGACACAGAAATCGTGGAGTCTTCTCTCTGTTTCCCGTGACAGGGTCACTTTGAGGGAAACTCTAATGCCCCTTTCCTCTTCCTTTTTCACCACAATTCCTCCCGGACTGATAAAATTTTCTGAAAGCTTTTTTTAATAGTTCCGGGGAACTACTCTTTCCCCCGGGACCCTTCTCAACAATTTCTCCATTTAAAAATACCAGATAGCTCCTGGAAAGGGGGAGTATTTCATCAACATCGTGTTCTGCCATGATAATGGTGATCCCCAGCCCGTGAAATGTCCCTATCAGGCCGATCATCTTCTTTCGATTCTCCATAGAAAGACCCAGAAAAGGTTCATCGAAAAGCATTACTTTTGGCGAAGAAACGTAAGCCCTTCCGATCACGAGCATCTGCCTCTGGCCACCGCTCAGAATTCCTGCGGGCTCGTGACGTTTTGAGTAGAGATCGGGAAAGAGATCGTAGGTTGCTTCAATTGCTCTCTCTACAACTCCTCTTTTCCGAAGGAACCCGCCGATTCTGAGATTTTCTTCCACACTCATCTTCATTCCCACACGGGCGCGATCGGGTATGTATTGAATTCCTCTCTTGATCCTCTCTTTGGGGGGCAGATCAGTTATCTCTTCGCCGAAGAAAAATATTCTTCCCCCTGTGATAGGAACCAGGCCGGCAAGAGCTTTGAGAAGTGTCGTCTTGCCGCTTCCATTTGCTCCGAACACTGCTGAAGTCTCGCCCTGGAGAAATTCTGTGTTCACCTTATGAAGGGCTGTGACCTCATTGAATTTTACTGTCAGATTCCGCGTCTTCAGCATCATATTGTCCCTTCCCGATCTTTCTCACGCAGTTCCAGGGGAGGGCCGTCGAAGGTAAGTTTCCCATCCGTGATGACGAGCACTCTTCTGCAGAATTCCTCCATAATCAGGAGATTGTGGGAAATAATGAGGAAAGAGGTTCCTCTCTTTCTGTTCAGATCGATAAGGAGTTCCTCGAGTTCCTTTCCGTCCCCTATGGAAAGAGATGAAAAAATCTCATCGAGCAAGATCAGGTTTCCCCCTGTTGCGATGGCCCTTGCCAACTCGAGCCTTCTCAGGCATCCCTGAGAGAGATTTTCCCCCTGGACATGCCGCTGGTTGAATAGTCCGGTGAGGGTGAGGACCTCTTCCACTTTTGCTTCCAGGTCCTCTCTTTTTTCCGTTCCATTGATCGACGCGAGACGGACACATTCCATTATGGAAAAACCGTGAAATGTTTGAGGTATCTGAAATGTTCTGGCGATACCCTCCCTCACGTGGTTATCCATTTGGAGATCCGTGATATCTTTTCCCCTGAAAAGGATCTTTCCCGAATCTGGCTTTAAAAGGCCTGAAATGAGGTTGATGAGAGTTGATTTTCCCGAACCGTTTGGCCCTGTGATACCAAGGATTTTCCCCTCATCGAGGGAGAAAGAGATCCCGTCAAGAGCCACAAAAGTGCCGAATTTTTTTGTCACATTCCTTACTTCTAGAAGAGGCCTGGCCATTTCGGTTCCTCGTTCACCATATCACCTCTTAAACGCGTGAAAAAGAGTCCGGGGTATTTTCAGGAACATCAAGGGGAGGACGATCGCGTAAAGAGCTATTCGTACCGGTGGGGCGATCTCCAGGAGGGAGAAGAGAGTGGTGATTGAAAAAGCCGCGACAGCCGGGCCGGTGACCCGTCCCCTACCTCCCACTGCGGCTCACGCTGCGGCCTGGAAAGAC
>CAZPLX010000166.1:0-4189 GCA_964587345.1 uncultured bacterium | reverse complement strand
ACCTTCTTACCCCTGCAGAGGCCATGGGCATTAATGTTGAGTATAGTTTAAAAGGGCCTTCAATTTCGAATCCGGTGAGAACTTTAGCAGACGCAGAAAAACTCATAATTCCCGACCCTGAAGAAGGAATGAAGACGTGGTTAGAAACCATAAGAATATCGCGGAAAGAACTCTCGGGGAAGGCACCTATTATAGGATGGGTGGGAGCTCCGTTCGGAATAGGGTCATTTATCAGCCCTGTTATCTTCTTCGTCCAGGCAGTTCTCTTTTACAGGCGTCTTCAGGTGAAGAGGATCCTCCTGAGGAGCGCGGGTGTCGTCCTTTCACTCCTCTCTTCCGTGGGGATATTGAGCATCTACTCGGGGTATGTGAAGCTCTTCGGCGTGGACATGTATCTTTCTGGAATATCAGGGTATGTTATCGGAAATGTGATCATTAAATCTGTGTTTGGAAAGGTGGGGGGAAGTATTGTTCTCTTTTCTTCCCTCATTATCTTCCTCATTATGTCGACAGGGGTCACTCTTCGCGAAATACGGTCCCATTTTGGTGAACAGCGTGAGAAGAGAGAGAAGGTAAAGGAAAAGATCAAAAAAGATGCAGCAGAGCGGCTTAAGGAGATGGGAAGGAAACCACCTGAGGTGATGAGGAAAACTTCGGAGGAGATCAAAGTCCTTCGCGGTTCCACTTCCCAGAAGAGAGAAAAGGGGAGGAGAAAAACCTTTGTACCGGCCAGCCCCTCAGAGTTCAATCTGCCCCCTCTCACACTTCTTGATACTCCCCCGCAAGATAAAACGATTCCGGACGAGAGTCTCCTCAAGAAAAACGCAAGTATGCTCATCAATGAACTTAGACAGTTCGGTGTGGATGGGGAAATCACCTCTGTGATGGCAGGGCCGATGGTGACCCTCTATGAGTTCAAACCAGCCCCGGGAAAGAAATTAAGCAGCATCGTGAAGCTATCTGAAGATCTGGCTCTTGCCCTCAAGGCAGAAAGTCTGAGGATCATCAAAAATATACCCGGGAGGGGGGTGATGGGAATTGAAGTGCCGAATCTTCAGAGGGAAAGGGTCTACCTGAAAGAAGTTCTGGGTAGTGAAGCCTATCTCTCATCGAGGCATCCTCTCAGCCTTTCGATCGGCATGGATATTCTCGGCCAGCCCGTGATCGCGGATCTTTCGAAAATGCCTCACCTCCTTATTGCCGGTGCAACGGGATCGGGGAAGAGTGTGGCACTGAATTCGATGATACTTTCACTGCTTTTCCGGACAGCCCCCGACGACCTCCGTCTCATTCTCGTAGATCCCAAGATGCTTGAATTCAATCCCTATGACGGGATACCCAATCTTCTCCATCCCGTTGTGACCCAGCCGAGGGATGCCTCGAAGGTCCTGAAATGGGCTGTTGCGGAGATGGAAGGCAGATACAGGATGATGATGGAAAATTCTGTAAGGAATATCGACTCCTTCAACGACATGGTGCGAAGGAGGAAGAGGGGAAAAGAGAAAGGGGAAGAGGGAGAAATTTCGATTCTCCCCTACATCGTTATCGTCATTGATGAACTCTCCGATCTGATGATGAGTTCAGCACGGGAGGTGGAAGAGTCGATCACGCGGCTTTCCCAGATGGCGAGAGCGTCGGGAATCCACCTGGTAGTGGCCACACAAAGGCCTTCGGTAGATGTGGTTACCGGGGTCATCAAGGCCAATTTTCCCTGTAGAATTTCTTTCAAGGTTTCCTCCCGCTACGATTCCCACACTATTCTGGGGCAGTACGGAGCGGAACTTTTGCTTGGACGTGGTGACATGTTGCTTATGAGACCTGGACCGGAAGGATTGTCCCGGGTGCATGCCCCCTACGTGTCTGAAGGGGAAATCACCGATGTGGTAGCGTTCCTGAAAAAACAGGGGGCAGCGAAATATGACGAATCGGTGGTCGATGGGGAATTAGCGGAGTTTAGCGAACAGAGAGAAGGATATGATGAAAAGTATGAGGATGCTTTAAGGATCGTGGTGGATAGCGGGAAAGCTTCGATCTCATATCTCCAGCGTCGATTGAGTATAGGGTTTAACAGGGCTGCCCGCATCATAGAGCGGATGGAGGAAGAGGGTATCGTCACTCCTCCCGGTCCCGGGGGAAAACAGAGAAAAGTGAGAAAGAGAGGAAAATGAAGGTGAGGGAAGTGATCACCCTGTCAATCCTGATGACACTCGTGATGGTGTCGCTCTCCTTTGGGGCACCTCTATCGGGGCTCAAGGCGGATCCAGGAGAAATTCTTTTAAAGCGGATCGAAAGAAGGTACCGGGATATCAGTTCCCTTTCCGGGGAATTTTCACAGGTGATCCCTCTGAAAGGCATGGGAATCACCCGTGTAGGGAAAGGGAGGTTTTACATCATGAAACCTTTGAAGAGCAGATGGGATTATGTAACTCCTCGAAAGCAGACATTTGTTACAGACGGAAAGCATCTCTACTACCGGAGGGGAGAGGAGTTGCCCTTTCGGAAAAGCCCCATCGATTCTCACCTTCTTGGACTCTACGGAGTGGTCCTCGGAGGCGGCGGCAGGGTGGGAGATTTTTTTCATCCCTTCAATGTGAAAGTTACCTCCCCTTCTCATTTTGTAGTTGAAATGGTCCCTTTAGGGAAGTACAGGAACGAGGTGAAGAGGGTAGTCCTGTTCTGGGACGATGAAAAAAACATGGTGGAAAAACTTGTTATTTTTTCCGTAACCGGCACCTCAAACACCCTCTCTTTTTCACATCTGAAAGTGAATCCCTCCCTCCCAGACGGTCTGTTTATTTCTGAATAGAGAGGTTTCTCGTGATCGATAATCCAATTGAAGTACGGGTTGCCATAGTGAGCCTGGGGTGTCCTAAGAACAGTGTGGATTCAGGTATTATGGAGACCCTTCTTGCCGAGAGGGGGTACAAGGTTGTAGATGATGGGTACATGGATGTAGTGATCATAAATACGTGCGGTTTTATCGAGACGGCGAAAGAAGAATCGATTGATGAAATTCTGCGATTCACATCTCTGAAAGGAAAAGGACTGGTCGGGAAGGTACTCGTGGGGGGATGTCTTTCACAACGCTACATGAAAGAACTCGGTGAGGAAATACCTGAGGTTGATCGTTATTTTTCTTTGGACGATGTGGGAAAGGTTGACAGGATTGTCACAGAGGTGTTGGAAACTCAAGATTGGCTTCAGCCTCTTCCCACTTCTTCTTTAGAAGTGGAGTTTCTCTACAAGCGGAGAGCGGCACAGATTAAGGGCCCGTGGGCATACTTGAAAATATCCGATGGGTGCTCCCACTTCTGTTCCTTCTGTGTTATTCCCCAGATCAGGGGTCCTCTGAAGAGCAGGGTAAGGAAAGATGTGCTCTCAGAATTTCGTGAGATGGTAAAAAGGGGGGCGAAGGAAGTTAACCTGGTTGGCCAGGATATTGCGTCATACGGCAGTGAGAGAGGAGAAAAAGATGCCCTCCCCGACCTTCTGAAGAGTCTCTCGGAGATCTCAGAGGGAGAGCTCTGGATTCGCCTCCTCTATCTCCACCCTCTGAATATTACAGAAAATCTTATCCGGGCCGTAAAAGAATCACCTTTCGTTGTCAACTATTTCGATGTTCCCATACAGCACGGAAGCAGCAGGATGCTGGGGAAAATGAAAAGAAATTACACACGCGACTACCTGAGAGATCTTTTCTCACTCATCAGAGAGGAGATGGAAGATGCAGTCTTAAGAACGACGGTTCTCCTCGGGTTTCCAGGTGAAAATGACGACGATTTCAACGAGCTTATGGAACTTATCGATGAGGTGCGCTTTGACAGAGTTGGGGGATTCGTCTATTCCCGTGAGGAGGGATCAGTTTCGTTCAGGATGGAGAACCAGGTTCCCAGGGGAATTGCCACGGCCCGAATTGAGGAATTAATGACCCTTCAATCGAGAATTTCCCATGAAATAAATTCCTCTCTTCTGGGGAAAAGATTCACCGTCCTTGCTGAAACAGGGATTTCTGATGAAGGGATTTTCAAGGGGAGGTACTACGGTCAGGCACCGGAGGTGGACGGGTTTGTGTCTGCACGATCCAGGGGAGTGGTGAATCCGGGTGATCGTCTCACAGTTAACATCACCGATTATGATCACTACGATCTTTTTGCAGAGGCTGTGGAATTAAAATTATTTGATGAAATAT
>CAZPLX010000165.1:0-4205 GCA_964587345.1 uncultured bacterium | reverse complement strand
GACCCTTGTTGCCTCGATGAAGAGAATAGCACCTCCCACGGGTGTCCAGGCAAGTCCCGTCGCGACACCGCTTCTTTTTGTCCTCTCCCTGACCTCGTCAAGAAATTTTTCCGGTCCCAGGTAGTCCCGGATATTTTCCGCCCTTACCTTTGCGGCCGATCTATCCCCTTCAGCAAAACGGACCACTACCTTCCTTGCGATGGAGGATAGTGCCCTCTCGAGATTCCGGAGCCCCGATTCCCTCGTGTAGCCGGTGATGATCTTCCTGATCGCCCTTTTCCCGATTTTCAGATCCTCTTTCGACAGGCCGTTGCCTTCAAGTACCTTTGGCAGGAGATGCCTTTTTGCGATCTCCACCTTTTCTTCTACCGTGTATCCACTGATTTCGATAACCTCCATGCGGTCCCGAAGAGGAGGAGGTATGGTAGTCAACACGTTGGCCGTAGTGATGAACATTACGCCGGACAGATCGAAAGGGCTTCCTATGTAATGGTCCATGAAGCTGTAGTTCTGTTCGGGGTCAAGGACTTCAAGGAGCGCTGATGCCGGATCTCCTCTGAAATCCGCCCCGATCTTGTCAATTTCATCGAGCATGAAAAGGGGATTGTTCCTCTCACAACGTTTGATCTCCTGGATAATTTTCCCAGGAAGGGAGCCGATATAGGTCCTCCTATGGCCCCTGATCTCCGCCTCGTCACGTATCCCTCCCAGCGATAATCTTACAAATTTTCTGCCCAGAGCCCTTGCGATGGATCTCCCGAGTGAAGTCTTCCCCACTCCTGGAGGCCCCACAAAACAGAGAATGGGGCTCTTCGCTTCAGCTTTCAACTGTTTTACCGCAAGAAACTCGAGGATCCTCTCTTTCACTTTGTGAAGCCCGTAATGGTCCTCATCAAGAACTCTCTTGGCGCGGAGGATGTCGAGGTTGTCCTCAGTCGATCTTGTCCAGGGAAGAGTCACCATCCACTGAAGAAAGGTCCTTACAATCCCGTATTCAGGAGATGAAGTGTGCATCATGGAGAGACGGTTCAACTCCTCCTCCGCCTCCTTCACCGCACTTTCCGGCATCCCCGCAGTTTTAATTTTTTCCCGGATCTTTTCCACTTCCCTCTGCTGATCATCAACGATTCCGAGCTCTTCCTGAATCATTTTTAACTGTTCCCGGAGGTAAAACTCCCGCTGAGTCTTCTCCATCTCAGAACGGGCCTTTTCCTCGATTCCCTTCCCTATCTCGAGCACCTCCATCTGCCTCGTAAAGAGGGAAATAGCGAGATCGAGACGTTTAATTACAGGAAAGGCTTCCAGAACCTTTATCTTATCAGCAACCTTCAGTTTAAGGCCCGACACGGCAAAGTCGGCGAGTTGACCCGGATCTTCGATGTTCATTGCCATGATTTTCAGTTCATCAGGGAGATATCCAGAAAGGTCGATAAATTTTAAAAAAAGATCTTTCAAGACTCCCGTTCGAGCATCCACCTCGTTTCCCGAAACGGGTTCGTCCCTGTGAAGCCGGGCAATTACAGAGAAATAGGGTTCTTTAGCAACCACCTTCTCAATTCTGTAACGGGATATACCCTGAATGAGAACGCTGATCGTTCCGTCAGGCATCATGATTTTCTTCAGAATCGTGGCACTCGTACCTGCGGGATAGAGATCATCAACCTTCTGGACCTCTTCCACTCCCTCCCTGACCGACTGGATCCCGATCTTTTTCTTCTCTACAAGGGCATCGTCAATCAGTTTCACGGCACGCTCCTCTTCAACCTTCACGGGAAGAACCATCTCGGGGAAGAGAACAATGTCACGGATGGGGAGGACCGGAATTTCTATGGGTTCTGTGACAATTTTTTCCACATGCTCTGGAAGTGCCCTGGTTCCCCTTTTTCCGGATACAATAGACACCTGTCAACCTCCCTCAATCTATCTGTATCTTCGATATCTGTTCTTTCTGAAAAGGAAGGTAGGTTAAGAGAAAACCCTCCTTCAACTCTGCCTTGACGCCATCCTCATCAACCTTTCGGGGGAGCTTTATCGATCTTTTGAACTTTCCGTAAAGAATCTCTCTGTGGTGGCATTTTAAAAAATAGTAGACCGGTTCATACCTGGTCCCCTGGATGACGAGATAGCCATCTTCCAGGGTAATGTCGAGGTTTTCCTTCTTTACTCCGGGAAGTTCAATAACGACGATGAGCCCCATTTCTATCTCGTACACGTCCACGCCTGGATACCAGACGTTTTCCCGCCCTTCCTGAGTGGGTGGCCGGGGACCCTGTTCCCGTCGAAAGGTCCTCAGAAATTCTTCAAAGGGGTCAAACATCACTCTTCGTTTTTTCATTGTTCTCCCTCACCCGAACTCGGAATGAAAGGACCTAAAAAGAAGAAGGAGCTAAGGCTTCTCCTCTTGCGTCTCTTGCGCCTCTCTCTCCATGACGATGAACTCGGACCTGCTGAATCCGAAGGCTCGGAAAAAACTCACCAGTCCTCCGTCGTTCCAGTTGATCATCGTTTTCACGTTTGTTACGCCGTTCATCGTAAAGTAACTCTCAAGAGAGTCTATAAGTGCCCGGGCCACTCCCTTGCGCCTGAATTCAGGGTCAACTCCCACGATCTCTATCCATCCGCATTTTGGGATGCCAAACTCCCACCCACGGATCTCCGCTAAGAGAAAACCCACAACACTCTCCCCCACCTCAGCGACAAGGCATCCAAGAGGATTGGACGTGATGCGATCCAGTATCCTCGATTCCCACTGGACCTCGTGTGGCTCTCCCGTAATCTTCTCGTCGATAAGAAGGACCGCATCGATATCGTGTACCGTCATCTTGCGAATCCGCACATCTTTAGCCATACTCACCTCTCTTTTAATTTTAACTTGAGAACACCGAGAATGGAGGATGCATTGAAGTTTCTCTTCAAAATATTACGGAAAGAATCGTGCCCCGACACGGAGTTAAAGAGGGCATCGTAGAGATCCCTGTTTATTTTCGAGGCTTCGATGATCGATCCTAACGTTCCCGTACCTTCCGCGAATCGGGACAGCATTTTCACGGCGCTCCCGTAGAAATAATCCCTCATGAGCTCCTTGCACTTCTCCTCGTACATCTTCAGTTTTGTCCCTTTGACCCGGTTATCTATGATCGTGTCCGCAGCGTAAATCCCTGTGTATACTGCCGTCGTTATGCCCTTTCCCTTGAAGGGGCGTAAAAAACCTGTTGCGTCTCCCGTGACGATATAGCCTTCTCCCGTGACTCCTTTCGCGGGAGATGCTGGGAATTTCCCTTTGTAGATCTTCGCCGGATCGGGAGTAAGGGAAGGAAGGTATTTTTTCACATCCTTCTGGGAGAGAAATTTTATGAAATCGTCGATTGAAATACCCTCACCCGCAATGTTCGCAATCACATGGTCGCCTTTCGGAGTAATGGCTCCGAACTCTATCTTCCTGGAGGAGAGAGGATAGAGGAAGGCGTAGATAATGTCTCCCAGCTTCTTTTCAATCGTTTTCCGCTCGGTGAGAAACTTCGTCACATAGGTGGTCATAAACTTACCGGCTCTTCTGTATCTCCCTGTTGACGTCTCGAAAATATCGAGCATCCCGTCATCAAGACCAAAGGCTCCTATCACGTAATCAGCCACAAATGTCCCCACTTCCGAATAAATTACCACCCTTCTCTTCCCATCATCCTTGATAAATTCGAGGCCAGTAACCCTGCTTCGCACAACCTGAGCACCCGCAGAGGCCGCTTTTTCGAGCATGAAACGATCGAAATTGACCCGTCTCACCGCATAAGTGGGGCCGAACCTGTGTTCTCCCACCAGGAGAACCTCCTTCTGCCCCGCATGGAGGCGGTAGCCCCTGATCTGGCGTTTGAAGAGGGAATAGGGAAGTTCTATTCTCAACTCCTTTCGGAGAACATCCTCTATGGGAGGAGAAAGGACCCCCGCGCACTGGTTGTAGTGGATATCGAAATCTTTTCCCTCGATAAGGATGACACGGGGAAAAAGGCCCTCTTCTTTTGCTTTGTGGATAAAACGAATTGCCGCAGATGCCCCCGAGGGCCCTCCCCCGATGACAGCAACCGATATACGATCCTTCCCCTCGTTCTTCATGTCCCCCGGTACACTCCCTTAAAACGCGCGGCGAATAGGACCTGGGAGGGGGTAGCCTTAAGGCACCACCATAAGGAGAATAAATTATTCTGATCCCG
>CAZPLX010000164.1:0-4210 GCA_964587345.1 uncultured bacterium | reverse complement strand
CCTTTCTCATCCACAAGCTCTATGAGCCTCTTCGAAATGACCTCTTTTTCGTCGGGGAGGACTTCGTACACCTCAACAGAAACAGGCTGTTCTTCCAGGTATTTAATGATGAGCTTTCCCGAACTATCCTCCCGCTCACCCGCAAAGGTGGAATCGGAGATTACGAGTACCGCAGAGGAGAGAATCTTTTCCCCCTCCCACGAGGAACCCTAAGGCCGACGATGGTTTTGCTTTTTCCTTCTTTTCCCCCTCATGGAGGTACGCAACTATCCCCGCCTGCTCATCAGGGGTGATGGGATGATCCTCATACACGGCTTTCATCGCAGGAAAAGGAAGATCCGTGAGAAGGGATATCAATCCATCCTCGTCATAGTCGTCATAGGCCTCTGTGAGATCGGGCCCGAGGGTTCCCCCTGGAGGCGAACTCCAGGAAACCCGATGACACGAATAACAGGGAGGGCCTCCATTTTTTAGCGCCATCGTTCCGAGAAAGAGTCCACCACCATTATTCGCCTCACCTCGCTTCTCCGGCAGTGCACCGGGGGATTGTTCTTCCCTTTTCCCTGTTATCCCTGAACGGACCTCTTTTTCAAAATATTCGACCAGCGATTTTATCTCAGAAGATGAAAGTCCCAGGTCGGGCATGCGTATACCTTTGAACCTGTGAACCAATTCCATCGCCACGGGGTCCTTTTCCGCAAACATGCGAGACGGTTTCGCGAGGAAGCGGACCAACCATTTTTCATCTCTCCTTTCTGTGACCCCCAAAAGGTCGGGACCGATCTTATCTCCCTTTCCGAGGGTATGACACGATTTACAGCGGCTTTCAAAAATTCCTTTTCCTGAGTCAACGGCCCGGGCAGGCAAAAGGAGAAGGAAAAAAGAGAAAAAAAGTATTCCTGATAAAAAGAGAAAGGTTTTGAGATGTTTCAGCTTAATTTTGTAAAAAACCCCAGAATAGGAGACGACAGATCTACCTTTCACCCCATTCACTCCCAATAAATAAAACCGCAGTTTAAAGCATGTATTTATTATATATCAATTTTTCCCAAGAAGAATACTTGACTTAAATCAAGTGGAATTACTCTTCCAGTTGATGTTCATCAATCAGAAGTGAATATAAGGGGTTTAAAATAAAACTCTGTTGGAAAACTCACTGGGGTACAAAAAGAGAATTTTTGAGGATAGGAGGAATTAATGAAATCCACAGATGTATTGAAGGAAGAACATGGAGGGATCAATCTCATGTTGCGGATCCTTTACGAAATCGTGTGCACCATCAAGGGGGGAGGCGATCCAGATTTTTTCGTGCTTGACAAAAGTGTCGAATTTTTAAAAGTGTTCGCCGACAGATGCCACCATGGGAAGGAGGAGGAGCTTCTCTTCCCGGCCCTTGCGGGAAATAGTGATGGTGAAAAGATTATCGAAGGCTTACTGGTTGACCACGAGAGAGGGCGCTCCTATGTGGCGGCTATGGAGTCTTCTCTTGTGAAGTGGAAAGATGGGGAGGAAGGCGCGAAAGAAGAGTGGATTGCCCTAATGGAGGGATACCTGAAACTTCTCAGGGAACACATTCGCAGGGAAGATGAGGAACTCTGGCCCCTTGCCGACACTCTCCTTTCGGCAAACAGGCAATCTGCACTTGTTGAAGAATTCGAGAAAGCAGAGGTGGAAAAGATCGGGAAGGGGACACACGAGAAATTTCACGAACTCATGCACAATTTGAGGGATCGGTATCTCACCCCCGGGAAGACAGACGTGGAAACCATTAGAGAATACACGGATAAAAAATTCAATCCGAAAACCCTTTCCGATGGGGCCCACGGAAAATTCATCGTTGCCTTCTTCCGCCCGGGTCATTTCATCCCCCTTCATTCCCCTTCTGTCGATCTCGTCCTTTATATTATCGAGGGGTCCGGCAAGGTGGCTGCGGGGAATGAGCGGTACGATGTGAAGAAAGGAGATATTGTCACTGTTCCTGGATACATACAAAGGGGAGTCCTTGCAGAAACTGACATGACCGTCATCCACGTAGTGACACCCCCTCCTACCCACGAGGATCACAAAGAGGTACGAAAAGGGTTCATGAGAGGGACGTGGGAATAGGGGGGAGAATAGCTTCCGGAATCCTGCTCTCCTCCCGAACCAGGTTTTACGGTTTCAGGAGAATCTTCCCAAAGCGGCCTTTCCCGGAGACCATCCTCTCATGGGCATCGGCCGCTTCCTCGAAAGGAAAGACCGAATCTATGACTGCCCTGATCTTTCCCTGGCCCAGGAAATAGAGTGCGTCTTCCAGTTCGGCCCGTGTCCCCTGTGAAGAGCCCAGGATACTCGTCCCCTTGTAGAACACATGGCGAAGGTCCGTTTTCGCGTCAAATCCCGTCGTGGCACCGCACGATACGAGGGTACCTCCATATTTAAGAAGGGTAAGCTGCTTGTTCCAGTGGGTCTGGCCGATATGGTCAAAGGAAACATCGATTCCCGGGGCTCCGCCCCTCTTTTTCCCTATCTCCTTCGCGATTCCCCTCACTTCCTTGTGCCAGTCATCTTTCCTGTGATCAACGGCATAGTCGGCGCCCAGCTCGATGCACTTTTCGAGCTTGTCGGGGCTTGCGGTGGCGATGACGCTGCACTCGTAGAGTTTTGCTATCTGGATTCCGAATGTGCCCACACCTGAACTGCCTCCCATTATGAGGACTGTCTGCCCAGGGCGAATCTTTGCCCTTCCCACAAGCATGTGCCACGACGTGAGGAGGGTCATGGAAGCGGCAGCCGCTTCGTCATAGGAGAGAGAATCGGAAATTTTTACAACGTTTACCTCCGGGAGGTGGGTCACTTCCTGGAAGGCCCCCCAGAGGGGTCCCGTCTCAAATCCCCATATAATCCTCCTTTTACAGTCGTACTCCCTCCCGTCAGTGCAGGCGTCGCACACACGGCACGACATGTTTGAATGGGAAACCACCCGGTCGCCCACCCTGATATTCTTTACCCCTTCCCCCACCGCGATGACCTCTCCCGCAGCATCCGACCCGGATACATGGGGGAGGATTACCGGTATGGGGGCCCCTCGCATCCCCCAGATATCGTTGTAATTCAATGATGTGGCTTCTACACGGAACACAACTTCTCCCGGCCCGGCAACGGGATCCGGAATATCCTGGACTTTCAGAATTTTCTTGAAATTATCATCAGGGGCATATTCTTTATAAACTACAGCTTTCATCGTTTCCTCCTCCCATCTATTGATTTCACCATCAGTGTATTGAATCCTCCTTTTTTTAGAAAGAACTATTCTTTTCCCTCAAGGGCACTATGGTGGGATGCACATAGCCATCCCGCGGTTCACAGCTTACCATATCTCGATAGAGGAATCGCACTCCCCTCTCTCCTTGTGAGAGAGGTACCTGCTCTACTAGAATATAATATTGACGGGAGGGACAAAGTATGTGCGGCAGATTCGTTCTGGAGAAAAGCGTCCCTTACATAGAAAAGGCTTTTCACATCCAAAAGGTCCTCTTTTCCTTTGAAAAGCGCTTCAATATCGCCCCGGGGCAGACCGTGGCTGCCATTGTCAGGGAAGGGGAAAACGTGCTCGTTGGGATGGCCTGGGGACTAATCCCTCCCTTTGCAAAACCACCCATGAGGAGGGGCGGATTCATCAACGCCAGGGGGGAAACCGTTCATCTGAAACAAAGTTTTCGAAACTCCTTTTTCAGGCGCAGGTGCATCATTCCCTCAACGGGCTACTATGAATGGAAAAAGAGGAATGGGGGAAAGGATCCTTACCTCATCTCCCTCGCATCGAAAGAGCCTTTTGCCATGGCAGGTATCTTCGAGGAGAGGTATGACCCATCGGAAAATTCCTCCCTCACATGCGCCATCATCACCATCGAAGCGGCTCCTCTTCTCGCACCAATCCACGATAGGATGCCTGTCATCATTCCCGACGAAGAGATGGATACCTGGCTGTCGAGGGAGATCGATTCTCCAGATACACTCCTCCCCCTTTTACGTCCCTACCCGTCAGAAGAGATGACTTTTCACAGAGTATCACCCTACGTTAATTCTCCCGCACATGAAGGCCGTCAGTGCATCGACCCCCTGTAATGATTGCCGGGAGAGTCAATGTTCGTGGGAGAATGGAAGAAAGTATGGAGTATAATATCTATTAAATCAGCATGATTGTCTCGTTTCCTTTGTTTTTCGATGA
>CAZPLX010000163.1:0-4234 GCA_964587345.1 uncultured bacterium | reverse complement strand
GGGAACTGAAAAGTCATGGTTGTTCAAAGTTCCAAGATCAAAGTTCAAAGGAACAGCAGGGTTTCGTGAAACATCTTTTGTTGAAACAAACCACTCTGACCGGCATGGTTTTTCCGGGAACTGTTTTTACGGTAATTCCTAATTCCTGGTTCCTAATTTCTAAGTAAACCGGGGTTATTGAAACGTGTGTAGTTGAAACCAGCCACTTGCTCTTACTCACCCTGCTTTTTATCTGAACACTGATCTCTGAACTCTGAACTCTGAACTGATGTAAGGCTCTCATTCATGCTCCCTGTTCTGTACCCCTCAAGGTCCAGGGAAACGAAAGTGAAGCCCTCCGACTTGAAGAGGTCGGCAATCTCCTTCCGGGTCCTTTTTACTATCATTCTCGGTATATCCTCTTCGTCCAATTCAATCCTCGCAACAGAATCGTGGTACCTGACCCTGAACTGCCTGAAACCCTTTTCCCTGAGAAAGTTCTCACATTTCTCAACTCTTTTCAGGCCTTCCCTTGTAATTTCCGTCCCGTAGGGGAATCGGGAGGAGAGGCAGGCAAATGCTCCTTTTTCCCATGTGGGAAGCCCCATCTCCCTGGAGAGAGAGCGGATTTCTTTCTTTCCCAGCTCAGCTTCCACGAGGGGGCTTTTTACTCCAAGTTCCCGGGCTGCCCGTCTCCCAGGTCTGTAATCCTTCAAGTCATCCATATTGTTTCCATCCACAACTTCCTGTAATTTATGGTTTTTAGCGAGAGCTATTAGCTTCCCAAAAAGTTCCTTCTTACAGTAGTAACAGCGGTCGGGGCTATTTTCTCTGAACCCTTCAATTTCGAGTTCTTCCGATTCGAATAGGATATGTTTTACAGCAAGGTTCCTGCAAAACTCTTTCCCTTCCATGAGTTCATGAAGAGGGTAGGTAGAGGATGTGGCAGTGGCCGCCATTGCCCTATCACCAAGAACCTTGGATGCTACGTGAAGAAGAAAAGAGCTGTCGACTCCCCCGCTGAAGGCAACGAGGACCGATTTCATTTCGACAAGAAGTTCTTCCAACCGGGTCAGTTTTTGGGATGCATCATTTTCCACATATCACCTGACGAGATAGTTTTCAAGAAGGGAGGGAGATTCCTTTCCATTAGATCTGAAGATGGCCTCCTCTTTTCTTCCGTCTCTGTGAAGGAGGGTGAGGACATAGTCGCCATCCTTTTTCTTTGTGTAGCGGCGAAAAACCATCGCAATTTCCCCTGCGGGGAGGATGGAATTGTGATTCTCCACTCCTACGGTTGGGCCTGAAACGGTGGGAGAGAAGAGGAGCGTTAGTTTTCCCTTTCCCATCTGCATGAGTTTCCTGTTTTCCTCCTCATTTCTTCCTACGATCAGTTTCTCACCTGTGGGAAGGCGAAAGTGTCTTCCTATCTTCAGCAGATTAAAGTCGCGGTTGGAGTGACCATCCCCGTGGGCAAAGAGGTCTCTCACCCGGGCAGAGAAACCTTTATCCGTGAGGAGACACCCTCCCGCGGGGCAGGGGTAATCCTTCAGGGAATAATCCTCTGCGAGGCGTATCTGTTCTTTTCTGGATCGTCCGGAGATATTCAGGAGGCTCTCCCTGTCTACCCACCCCTCTATTTCAGGAATTGTGGGAGAAAAGTGCTTTGCGGAAAGAGGCCTGAGTATCAGGCCTTTGAGCCCACTCCGCTTTTCGATCAGCTCCAGTGTGTGTCTCTTCTGAGACATTGGACGCTGTCCCAGGACCTCACCTGTTACGATGAATCGGGCTCCCCGTTTTTTCATCTCTTCTTTTGCCACGGTGAAACCGTATATCCTGCAGTCGACGCAGGGATTCATCCCTGAACCGTATCCGTACCGGGGATGTGTGATCATCCGGAAGTAATCTGCGCCTTTTGCTACTGTGATCATAGGTAAGCCGAGCTGTTCCGCCATGACGACAGATGTGGCCCTGCACCCATTCCGGGAGTTGTCGCATGTGCAAAAAGGGGAGGTGAGATGGAGTGCATAGAGTTCGATCCCCTGGTCAAGGATAATCCGGGCAGCAAGAGTGGAATCGAGGCCCCCGGAAAACATGATGATCCCCTTTATCTTCTCAACCATTCAGTGCCTCCTCCCTCCCGCATCGGTCCCCATAGTCCCCCCCATTAAGGGGAAGAGAAATTACAGGGGCCCCCGAACAGGCGGGACATTCCTTGTTTTTCTCAAATTCTACCTTTGTCACGCTCCATGTAAGAGTATTCACATAGACCACTCTTCCAGAAGCGGTGTTTCCCGAGCCGGTGACATGTTTGAGGACCTCCGTTGCCTGGGCAGAACCAAGGATCCCCGCGACAGAGCCTACGATCCCGCTTTCCGAACATGTAGGGGCGTCCTTTTTCGAAGGGATCTCTGGGAGCAGACATCTGAGGCACCCGCTCACCCCGGGAATATAGGTGAAAAACTGCCCTTCATAGCGCAAAACTCCTCCGTGGACGTAAGGCTTTTTCCCGAGGACGCACGCATCGTTGATGAGAAACTTCATCTCGAAAGTATCTGTCCCGTCAACAACGATGTCATACCCTTCGATGAGTTCCATGATGTTCTCAGCCGTGAGACGTTTCGCATAGGGGACGACTGCAGTGTCTCCTGAGAGAGCCGTGACCCTCGAGGCGGCGACTTCTGCCTTTTTCCGGCCCACGTCATCTTCCCGGTACAAAATCTGTCTCTGCAGGTTGCTTACATCCACACGGTCGTGGTCGATAATGCCGATCTTTCCGATGCCCGCAGCCGCCAGGTAAAGGAGAACAGGAGACCCGAGTCCTCCCGCACCTGCGACAAAGACTGATGCGGAGGAGATCTTCTCCTGTCCTTTCGGGCCGATCTCTTTGACAAGAATGTTCCGGCTGTACCTGAGTATCTTTTCCTCGATTGATTTCATCCATCCCATTATAATATAAAACCATCCCGCGCAATAAAGTAAGGAGATCCCAATGGATGTAGACAAATACAGGAACGAAGAATTTCCGGTCTCAAAGACCCTTCTCTATCTCAACCATGCAGGTGTTTCTCCCATCCCCGTGCGTTCGGCCACTGAGGGAGTGGCACAGTTGAGAGAATATCTAAATTTTGGTGCCTACGACCTGAGGGGATGGATGGATATTTCCGAGGGGGGGAGAAAACTGTTTGGTAAGCTTACGGGAGCGTTTCCAGATGAAATTGCCTATGTGAAGAATACGTCCGAAGGCCTCTCTTTCGTTGCGGGGGGACTTCCTTTCAAAGAGGGAGAAAATGTGGTGACCACTTCCTATGAATTCCCCGCGAATATCTATCCCTGGCTTGCACTTGAAGAGAAGGGAGTGAAGGTGAGAATGGTCGATCCTGTCGAGGGAAGAGTCCCTGCCAGCACACTATTAGATGCCGTGGACAGCCACACAAGGGTTGTGGCCATAAGCTCCGTCGAATTTATAAACGGATTCCGTCACGATTTAAGAAAAATAGGGGTCACATTGAGAAAAAAAGGAGTTCTCTTCTGTGTCGATGGAATCCAGTCTCTGGGGGTTATCCCGATGGATGTAGAAGAGTACAAGATTGATTTCCTCACTGCCGACGGCCATAAATGGCTCCTCTCCATCGAGGGGATCGGCTGCCTCTTCGTTTCGAGGAGGGTCATGGATAGGGTAACTCCCCTTGAATATGGCTGGCATTCCGTCCAGAACAGGTTCGAGTTCGAGAAAATTGATTTTCGACTCGATACAAGTGCGAAGAAATTCGAGCCGGGATCTTTCAACGTCCTTTCCAATTCGGTGTTCAACGCATCCCTCAGTTTGATCGACGAAGTGGGGGTACTCTCTATCAACGAGAGGATAAAGTCTCTCATCGATTATCTCGTTGAGCGACTCGATCCTTCCTGGTCTCTCCTTACTTCGATGAGAGAAGAAGAACGATCGGGGATACTTACCTTCTCGATCCCTGGGGTTGATCACAAAGAGATCTGCAGGCGTCTTCACGAAAAAAAGGTGGTTCTCTCTCCGAGGGGTGGAGGTATACGTGTGTCTCCCCACTTCTACAACACTGAGGAAGATATCGATTCATTCCTCGATCTCTTAAGAGAAACGATCAAAGAAATGGGAGATAACTAACAGTTCCCAGTTCCCAGTCAAATCCAAAGCACGAAATACGAAATCCGAAACAAAATCTTTTACGGTTTTTTGGGGTTGTTTCGAGTTTAGAGTTTCGTGCTTGTTTAGAGTTTC
>CAZPLX010000162.1:0-4276 GCA_964587345.1 uncultured bacterium | reverse complement strand
GAATAACCTCGTCATAGAGGAAAAGGGGGGAAGTAATTTCTCCTACATCGGCTTCAACCTCGAAGACCCTATCCTCAAAAAAAAGAAGGTCAGGGAGGCAATCGCGCGGGGGATCAACAGGCAGGAGATCATTGACAAGATCCTGGGCGGTCACGCACTGGCGGGGGATACCCTGATCGCACCCATGTACTGGGCTCACGAGAAGAACGTAAAGAGGTACGAATACAATCCTGCTCTTGCAAAACGCCTCCTTGACGAGGCGGGATACCCTGACCCGGATGGGCCTTCTGGACAGGTGCGCTTCACCCTTACGTACAAAACGTCTCAGAACGAACTCAGGAGGAGGATCGCCCAGGTCATCCAGGGGCAGCTCGGAAGGATAGGAATTTCAGTGACGATCAGATCCTTTGAGTGGGGAACCTTCTTCAACGACATCAAATCGGGAAACTTTCAGATGTACTCCCTCACGTGGGTAGGGATCACAGATCCAGACATCTACTACTACGCATTTCATTCCCGGAGCGTCCCCCCTTCAGGGGCAAACCGAAACCGTTATAAAAATCCCACGGTAGATTTTCTCCTGGAAGAGGGAAGAAAAGAACTTGATCCTGCGAAGCGAAAAGCCATCTATTCAAAGGTGCAGAAGATCATCGCAAGAGATCTTCCCATTATAGGACTCTGGTTCAACAGAAACATCCTTGTGAGAGACAGGAGAATCAAGGGGTTCACCCTCTCTCCCGATGAGTCATTCAAAACCCTCGCTTCGAGCTGGATCGAGAAATGATAGGGAAATACGCATTACAAAGGCTTTTCGCAACCGTCCCTGTACTGTTCGGAGTAGTTACCGCCGTTTTCCTCATGGTACACCTCATCCCGGGGGACCCGGTGGAAATCATGCTGGGTGAAAGCGCGAGACCTGCCCAGAAAGTGGAACTGAGGAAACACCTTCACTTAGATCTCCCCCTTCACGAACAGTATGTGCAGTACCTCAGAGGAATCATAACGGGAAACCTTGGAACCTCGATAAGAAGCGGAAAGCCGGTAATGGGGGAAATTCTCACCCGGTTTCCCGCTACCCTTGAACTTGCAGTCGCCTCTCTCCTCGTGGCCATTTTTATTTCCTTTCCTTCCGGCATCGGTTCTGCTGTCAAGAAGGATAGTCCCGTGGACCATACATCCCTGCTATTCTCTCTCATAGGCCTTTCTATGCCCAACTTCTGGCTGGGGCCCCTTCTCATACTCTTCTTTTCCATAAAACTTGACCTTCTCCCTGTTGCGGGGAGGGGCGGCATCTCACACCTCATTCTTCCCGCTCTGACAATGGGGATGGGAATGGCCGCGATACTCACGAGGCTTATCCGCTCCTCCATGCTCGACGAGTTTTCCCGGGACTACGTGAGGACCGCGGCGGCCAAGGGAGTGGCGAAAAGGAGGGTCGTTCTTCTTCATGTTCTGAAAAATTCAATGATCCCCGTCCTCACCGTGCTGGGACTCCAGTTCGGTGCCCTTCTCGCAGGGAGCATCATTACGGAAACCATATTTTCCTGGCCGGGAGTGGGAAGACTCACCATAAACGCCATCAATGGACGGGACTACCCTCTCGTTCAGGGCTGTGTCCTCTTCATCGCTCTCTTCTACGTTATCGTAAATCTTGCCACAGACATGGTCTACGCGATTTTTGATCCGAGGATTCGCTATGAGTAAGGAAAGAGGGATGAGAAAACCCTTTTCAAGGCGCCTGTTCGGGAAGAAAGCGGTAATCCTCGGTACAGTAATATGCCTGCTCTTCATCGTTATTGCCCTCTTCGCACCGGTTATTTCCCCCTATGACCCCTACACCCAGGATCTTTCGGGAAGTCTCGAGGGTTCAACTTCTCACCACCTCCTCGGGCAGGACAAACTGGGGAGGGACATTCTGTCCAGGGTCATTTACGGAACCAGGGTGTCTCTCATCGCCGGAATCTCCGCTGTCACCATATCTCTTCTCCTGGGAATCATGATTGGAGGCATTTCAGGATACATGGGAGGGAAGATCGACAGGCTGATCGTCTCCATATCCGATATATTTCTGGCATTTCCAGGTATTCTCCTTGCCATCGGTATGGCGGCAGTACTCGGGCCTGGCCTTAAAAATGTGATCATAGCCCTCTCAATCATCGGCTGGGTTGGATACGCGCGAATCGTGAGGGGCCAGATATTGACACTGAGGGAGTCCGAATTCGTAATTGCCGCGAGGGCGTGCGGGTCTCCCTCCTGGAAGATCATTCTTTTGCACCTTCTCCCGAATTCTCTCTCCCCCATCATCATCGAGGCAACCTTCGGCGTTGCAAGGGCTATCGTGGCAGAAGCGGGACTGAGTTTCCTCGGGTTGGGAGTCCAGCCCCCTTTTCCAAGCTGGGGCGCAATGATCAATGAAGGAAGGTTCTATCTCTTCGTGGCCCCTCATTTGACCACAATTCCCGGTGTAGCCATCATGCTTCTCGTCATCTCAATAAATTTCGTGGGAGACGGTCTCAGGGACACCCTTGATATTCGAGGGGACATAGGGGGAACCCTCTGATGGGGGGAAAGATCTCAGGAGGAGAGAGGATAATCCTCTCCTTCAAGGGAAAGGAGTTTCCTCCATATCTCGGCCGGTGGATCAGGGAAGGCAGGTGCGGGGGATTAATCTTTTTCAGGGGTAATTTCGATACCCTTTCCCAGTTTCAGGATCTGATGAAGGCTATCATGGGGTCATCCCCAAAGCACCCCCTTCTTCTCATGGTCGACCAGGAAGGGGGAAGGGTAGAGAGAATTGAAAGAGCCGTCACTCACCTTCCCTCACATCGTGATCTTGCCCGTCAAGAGGAAAGAGCCCCCGGAACCATCAAGGCTCTGGCTGCCGGTCTGGGGAGGGAGCTAAGAAAAGTGGGCATCTCTATCAACCTGGCCCCCGTGATGGACGTTCTCACTGAACCGGGAAACAGGGTCATCGGGGACAGATCCTTCGGGAGCAATTCTGTGGAAGTAGCCTCCCACGCAATTTCCTTTGGGAGAGGGCTTATCGAAGGGGGCATCTGCCCTGTGATGAAGCATTTCCCCGGGCACGGGATGACAGTGGAAGATTCCCACGAGACTCTCCCTCAGGTTCACCTTTCACGGGAAGAGTTGTGGAAAGTGCATCTGAAGCCATTCCGTGAGGGTATCAGCGAGGGTTTCCCCGCTCTCATGACCTCCCACGTTAAATACCTTCTGATCGATAGAGAGAGGCCTGCCAGCCTTTCCGTCCCGATAGTGAAGGAAATCGCGAGAGGCACTCTCAATTTCAAAGGGATCGTCATGTCAGACGACCTCAACATGAAGGCCATCTCCTCCTCATTCACACCTGCCGAGTGCGTCCGTTATTCCACGGAAGCAACCACTGATCTGCTCATTCATTGCGGGGGTGAAGAAGAGCAGGGAGCCCTTCTGGAAGCTATGAGTTCTCTGTACGGATCGAAGGAACTCCTTGGTGAGGAAAAGGAAAAAACCAGGGAAAGGATCAAAATATTTTCCCGCTACATCACCTCCCTTCCTTCCCCGTGACTCTTATTCTCCCCATCCTCTGCCGTAGATCTTAAGGTAGGCCAGGTAGTTCGAAAATACTTTCCGTACGTACATCCTCGTTTCCTCGAAACTGATGCGGTCGGGGAAAAGATAGGGATCTGATCCATACTTTTTCAACCATCTCCTCACTGCTCTTTCCCCCCCGTTATAGGCAGCAGACGCGACGATCAGATCTCCGTCAAACCGGGTGATAAGACCACCCAGATAGCTTCTTGAAAAAGATACGTTAACAAAAGGATCGAAAAGCATCTCTACTCTGTAAGGATCGACTCCCAGTCGTTTCGCGATTTTTTCCCCTGTACGGGGCATGATCTGGCCGAGACCTATCGCCCCTGCACTGGAGATAACAGAATGGTCAAACCGTGATTCCTGGCGAATGATCGAATGAATGAGAAAAGGGTCGGGTAGAGAGGAGTGAGACTTCCTGATGAAGGGAAGAAAAGGATATTTTATGTTCTCTACGGAAGGGAGAAAAGAGGGGATTTTTCCGCTTCCCTGTGATGGGGAAGAAACGATCCCCTCCCTGTAGTTGCCGCTTCCGTAAGAGATAAACGCCCTTCTTATCTTCTTCGGTACTTTTCTCAGAAACGCGGGAAAGGATGAATCGTTCAATTCTTCCATAGAAAATGAGAAAGCACCTAATTTCTGGAAGAGAAGTGCCCTTTTCACCCTTCTTCGATCAATCTCTCCC
>CAZPLX010000161.1:0-4277 GCA_964587345.1 uncultured bacterium | reverse complement strand
AGGGATGTGACAAGCCTAGTCTATCGTGATAACATCCTCACTGATGCTATTAGTGATTGCTTCGACCCTTTGCTTTTCCTCATCAACTCTCCTGTAGTCACCCGCGAGATCCTCGATGAGGGAATGAATGTGGGTAATTACGCGGATATCTTCGATTACCCCCTTAATCGATCCGTCACTCTTCTTTATTGGAGAGGTGTGCATGCACACAGGAATTCCCTCGTTTTTTTCCCCAAGGAGGCGAATATCAAAATTGGCCACCGTATCTCCCCGCATAAGACATTCTTCAAAGGGACAGGGATCTCCGCAGAGTTCACACTTCACGAGATCTTTACACGCCATTTTTTGAGCTTTCTCCTGTGATACCCCGAACAGGAGGGATGCAGAGGAATTAATCGATTCCACCCTCTTTTGCCTATCGATGACTACGAGGGCATCAGCCACTGATTCGATGAGATCTTTGTGGGGATGAGCCTTCATTATCCTCACCCTCCTGTGGAGTAATTGGTGATGTGGGATGCAGTGTATCATATCCCCTGCAACACGCAACAATATATTTCATGCTCTTTCATCCAAAAGTCAAATCGTCGATATTTCCTCCTCTTTTCTCCAGACCGGAAATTTTTTGTTGACATTTGTTCGTATACTGTGTACAGTATTCATTATTGAGAGGAACCCCTCCTCGCAATAGATTTCCCTTCCCACATCAGAAAAAACCCGCTATTCTTAGCGGGTTTTTTCCAGTTGATAGCGTCACTCCTCCCTCTCGATGCTTTTGCCCCCGATGGGACATTAGGTGAAAGTGCACCGATCATGAATGATTAACCTTTTCAGGAGAGTAAAAAAATAGTGAGCACAATTATTCTTCTAATTTTACCCATTCAAACTTGTATTCAAAAAAATTTGATGTATAATACCTTCCGATGTATGCAGTATATTCAATAAAATTCATATCAGGAATTGCTCTATGAAAAAGGGGATTTTGCTCGTTTTACTCATCGTGTTCGTCGCGTTCCTTGGGGGATGCTCCGGTTCTGGAAACTTTTCACAGCCTGTCCAGTACAATCACAGCAAGCATATAAACGAAGCGGGACTGGAATGCACAGACTGCCACACAAGGGTCACCACCCACCGCAAGGCTTCTATTCCCAACATCGAGGTGTGTGCCGATTGCCACGACGAAGCCATGACGGAAAGCAAGGAAGAGGCAAAGGTGGTGAACTATATTCAGAAAAAGAAACAGATTCCCTGGGTACAGGTACATCGGATTCCCGACTATGCGTACTTCTCTCATCGCCGTCACGTTGCCATTGGAAAACTGAAATGCACAGAGTGTCATGGGGATGTCGCAAAAAGGACAAAGCCCTTTACGCGGCCTGCCAAAAGACTGAACATGAATTTTTGTTTAAAGTGCCACCGGAAAAAACAGGCACCAACCGACTGCGCAGCATGTCATCGATAAAGCAAAGGAGTTTCAGATGAAAATCTCTCGCCGCGATTTTCTTCGTTTACTGGGTATAACCGGAGTTGCCCTGGGAGGCGCATCTCCCACATGGGCAGTTCCCGATGAATGGGTCGACAAGATTTATGAGGGCCCCCTGAAAGAATCCTGGAAAGTATCTACCTGCCTCCAGTGCACCGGAGGATGTGGTATCAAAATCCGGTTAATCGACGGTATCCCTGTCCGCATTTCCGGAAACCCTCTGTCCCCCGTTAACCGTGGTACAGTCTGTCCCATGGGCGAAGCGGGGCTGGAACTCCTCTACAACCCGGACAGGATTACAAAACCCCTTATCAGGAAAGGTAAAAGGGGAGAATCCAAATTTGAATCTGTCTCGTGGTCCGATGGATTAAAAAAACTCTCGGGAGCCATTCAGCAGGCCACGAAGGGTAAGAAGGGAGACTTCGCCTTTCTGCTTGGAGATAGGAACACGGTAACGACTAACCTTGTGAGTGAATTTGTGAAGAGCCTCGGGTCCAACAATCTTTTTCTCGCAAGAGACCGATCTGTAAATGAACTCGGGTTAATGGCAGCAACGGGTAATGCATCCTCACTCTCCTTTGATATTGAAAAGAGCGATTATCTCCTTACCTTCGGAACAAACCTCCTCGAAGAAACTCCTTCTCCCATTTACTTCAACAGGATATACGGGGATATGAAAGGCAAAAGGAACCGGTCGGGGCTCAAGATGGTTCACGTGTCCCCCATCGCATCCCAGGCGGGAATCAACGCGACAAAGTGGGTTCGGATAAAACCAGGAACGATGGGAGTCCTCGCCCTGGGAATCGCCTATGTACTCATAAGGGACAAGAACTACGATAAAAATTTCGTGTCCCTATACGGGGAAAAGTTCGAAGGATCACCCGACAGCTTCGTGAAAATGGTTACCACTGATTATTACCCTGACAGGGTTGCAAAGGTTACCGGCATCCCCGCGAAAATGGTCATACAGATCGCGAGGGAGTTCGGTTCTGCGAAAGCACCCATCGCCCTTTCGGGCGGCGTTGCAGATGCATCTGAAACGGCTCTCTTCACCCAGTGGGCGGCCCAGTGCCTCAATGCTCTGGGAGGAAGTTTTTCCGTGAAGGGCCTCTGGAGGGAAGTTCCCTCCTTTTCGTGGAACCGGAAGAGAGAAACCTCCTTTCATCCGAATTCTTCAAAGATGGTGGAAGGGGCGGAAGGCAAGAAGGCCTCGTCGATACCTTCTTCATGGGTGACAGAACAGATTCCCGCAATTTTCGGAGGAAGTGCGAAAGAGTCCCTTTCTCTTATGATGATAGCCCAGACAAACCCTCTTTATCACGCATCAAACAGGAAAGAATGGGTCGAACTCCTGGAGAAGATCCCTACAGTTGTTCAGTTTGCAAGTATCCTCGATGATACATCTCCATTTGCTGACGTTATATTCCCCATCTCCACCTATCTCGAGGGATGGGACTTTTCTCTCCCCTCCCGGGACATCCCTTTTGCCCAGGCGGGATTGGTGCAGCCGATCGTGAAACCCTTTCGTGGATCACGGTCACTTGGAGACGCTATCATCCAGCTCACAAGGGCCGGGATAGGATCCGTCGCCATCTCAGGGGCAGCAGATTTCGAGGGGTATATCCGGGGAGTGGCTAAAAAGATATTCTCCTCAGGAAAGGGTACCCCCTATTTTGAAGGAGTCTCCCTCTCGTTCCTGGAAGAGCTGAGAAAACGAGGCTGGCAGGTGTACAGTTACCCCGCATTCAAGGATTTCTGGAAACTTCTCACCGAGAAGGGAGGGTGGTGGCTCCCCGACGGGTACAGCTCCGCGCAATGGTACCGAAAGGAACGATTCAGCTTCATGACCGGAAAAGGTCTCACCGCGTTGATAGAAAAAAGAGGAAAGAGTTCTGGAGAAAGTGGCGGAAAGGAGATCAAAGAGGCTCCCCACCTATGGATTGAAAAAGCGATTCTGACTCCAGAAAAGGAAGACGCATTTGTTCTCGTTCCCTTTAAAACCCTATTCAATATTTCCGGGGACGGAGCGAGCCAGCCTCTTCTTCAGGAACTTTTCGGACTCCACCAGAGGCGCTACTGGCAGACGTGGGCGGAGATGAACCCGGAAAGGGCAGAAAAACTGGAATTAACCGATGGGGACAGGATCAAGGTGGTTTCTGATCGGGGGAGCATCATCCTCTCCGTCAAGGTGGTTCCCACCGTTTCCCCTGAAACACTGGCAGTACCCGTGGGACAGGGGCACAAAGGGCTGGGAAAATATGGGGACAAGGTCGGCATAAACCCCCTCGATGTCATCGATCACCGGATTGATAGATTGAGCTGGCAAAACTCCTGGCAGTCGACCCAGGTCAGGGTAGAGAAGATTAACTCATAAGGAGCAGCGAGATGAAGTGGGGAATGATCATAGACCTGCAGAAATGTACGGGGTGCGGAGAATGTGTAGCCGCATGCAAGATAGAGAACAACGTGAACATAGTCCCCCCGGAGCAGTCAGAGATGGGAAGATCCATGCTCTGGATGGACATGATCACCATGTATGAAGGGGAATATCCCCGCCTCCGGACGAGGCAGATCCCCCGCCCCTGTATGCACTGCGACAATCCACCCTGCATAAAGGTCTGCCCTGTTCGAGCCACATATAAGAACGACGAGGGGATCGTCGCACAGATCTTTCCCCAGTGCATCGGATGCCGCTACTGCATGGCTGCCTGCCCCTACACCGCAAAATCTTTCAACTGGTATAAACCGGAATGTTCTCCCGGAATAAAGCAAACGACACACCCTGAGACCCCTA
>CAZPLX010000160.1:0-4301 GCA_964587345.1 uncultured bacterium | reverse complement strand
GGTGACCCTCTACGGCACCTTCTGCGCGGCCTGCCACGGGCCCGCGGGAGAGGGAAACAGGGTGACAGGGGCTGTCATTCTCCCCGACGAGCCCAACAGCATCGCATCGCGCCCAGAAAAATCCGAGGAGGGCCCCGGAATTCTGTCTGGAAAAGCTGTCGTTGTCACCGGAGGAATTAGAAATCTCGGGAAAGCGATCTCCCTCAGGTTCGGAAGGGAAAAGGCCGCCGTCGTTGCCGCGAGCCGTTATCCAAAGGTATCACGGGAAGGAGGAGAAGAAGATAAATCATCCCTTGCGGCAATCGGGGAAGGAAATGCCGTTCTTTCCAGAATACGCAAAATGGGAGGTTCAGCTTTCTGGAAAGACACTGATATCACCTCTCCTGGGGATATTCGCGGACTCATGGATGAGGCAGCCAGGCGCTTTGGATCGATCGACCTTTTTGTGAACAACGCGGGTGCAGGGGGAGATTTTTCCCTTATCTCCGATGTGATGAGGGAACACCGTGAAAGTTGGGACTCGGTGATGAAAAGCAACTTCATGGGGCCGTGGTATGCCATATCACTTCTCCATGGCATCATGAGCCGGCAAAAAGATGGGGGATCAATCGTCAATATATCCACTCACTACGCGGATCATCCCTACCTTTTCCGGACCATCTACACGGTCTCCAAAATCACTTTGAAAGCTCTTACCCTTTCACTTCACCGCTCCCTGGCTGAGAGGAATATACAGATTTCCGACGTGGCACCCAGCCTTATTGCAGGTCCACGGATGGACTGGGTTATGGGAAACTACGCGAAAAAGTTCGCGTCCCACTTCGGGGCCCTCGAGGAAATAAGAAAGGGGAAGCGAAAACTGCTCGAAGAACATTTCATCACTTCCTTTAACCGGGCTCTCACGGCTTCAAAACGGAAAGCCGGGGCAGACGCTTTCAAGACAGTTGTGCAGAAAACCCGAATTTCTGCCATGGTTAAAAAGGATATCCTTACCTGGTACGATCGTATGGAAGAATGGTTCAGCTCAACTGTTCCTGCCACTCCACCCTTCAATGAAGATGTCGCGGAAGCAGTGGCATATGGTGCGAAGAATTCTCAATTCATGGAAACCCCCTTTATAGGGGTGTCCCCTCTTCCTCCCTTCACTTCATTTCCCCCTCCTCAAAAAGGCGCTGAAAAACGCCTTGCGGGAAATCCATACCTCCTGGTCACCACAGGGGTACCTGAAGGGGACAGAGAGGATATACTCTCTCCTCTCAAATCTATCCTTTATAAGGAAAGATGCGATGTGACCATACTTTCCGAATCCCAGTTTGAGCCAGGGCGGGTGACGATTACCCGTTCGTCGAAACAGGGACCCGCTAAAAGAGGGGGAAAACCTGAGAGCATACCACGCTCCATGGATCTCACCGATCCGAGGATTATCGAGCCGTGGCTTGACAACTCACTCTTCGGAAAGCCTCCCTTCGCGGGAGCTGTGTTGAATTTCGGCCTCGCCGGAGCTCCGAAGGATCTTGTTGACTATTCTCCAGGAGAGATGGAGGGCCTTATTCTTCATCTTGGGAGAATACTTTCCCTCTTCGGAGAGACTTTGCGGGGCATAAGGGAAGGGGGAGACGTGATCGTGATCGTTCCCTCTTCCACAACAGGAGAGGGTCACATTATCCGTGCAGCAGTAAGGCAGATGGTAAGAACAGCCCTGGCGGAGCAGCATTTCCTCTACCCATCAAAGAAGGTGAATATAAGCCTTCGGAGCGCCCCTGACAGTCAAGGGATACGCCATTTTTATGACCGTGTGCGCGACATCCTCGCCGGGCTTCTTCCCGCAGAGGTAGAAGAAATAGCCGTAGGGCCCCGGAGGCCCTGACCCAGCGGTCTGCCCCATCTTGAAGCTATTTCTTCGGCGCCCTATTTTTTCCCATTAATTATTTTAAGGATTTCTTCTGCTTTTTTGTACCCGGGAATAATTCTTCCATCGGGGAAAATAAGTGTGGGAGTGCTGTGGATACCGATCTCTTTCCCGAGGCGCAGGTTGTTTTCCACCACATCAGAAACACATTTTTTCTCTGGAATTTGATCCCCATTAAGACTCTTCTCGAGGAGTTCCATAGAGCCCGAGCAGACGATGGTTTTTGATACTGAATAGGAATCGGGATGTATTTTCAGAGGAAAGAGTTTAATGTAAAAAACCAGTTCCGGGTCTCTCTTTATGGCAATCTTCATTTCTTTGTGGAGTTTCCTGCAGTAGGGGCAGCGGGGGTCGGTAAACACAACAACTTTCTTCTTTCCCTCTTTGTTTCCAAGGATGAGGGCATCATCGAGGGGTATTCTCACTCCCTCAACTTTCCTGATTTTCTTCAATTTTCCCTGAGTAATATTCTCATGGTCTTTTAATCTGAAAACATCTCCGGAGAGAACAAACTTTTTTGAATAATCCATATATAACAAATATTTATACTTATTTTTCTCAATCTTTACTTCCCATAATCCAGGAACTTCAGAGTTGTGAACTGAGAGAACTTGATCCGCCCCTTTTCCAAGAAGCGTGGCAGCCTCATTCTTACCCAGACTGTGACAATCGATACACTTCCCTTCCGCGCACCCCTTTCCCTGGAAAGAGTAGGCGTTACCTGCAAAAAGAGATATCAATAAAATAATTAAGATCGTACCGTATCTTTTCATAACCTTCCCCTGTCTTTGTAGGATAGATTTGACTATTTCATCATAGTGATTATACCAGCATAATCCCTAAGGCTGTATCGGGAAAAAAGGGTAATAATTTGTTAGATTCCCTGATGGTCCACAGTCACGCAATTACGGATATCCTGCAATCTACAACGTATATACCCTTTTCGTAAAGGATCACCGGATTGAGATCCATATCTACAATAGAGGGGTTTTCAGTTACCAGGCGAGATATGTTTTCCGCGAGCTTTCCCAGAGCCCCCACGTCCGAGGGAGCTTCTCCCCTGGTTCCATAAAGAATATTTCTTCCTCCCAATTCCCCCACCATTTCTTCGATATCCTTTGCTGTAACGGGTAGGAGTCGGAAGGAAACATCTTTGAGGACTTCCACGAAAATTCCCCCCAACCCCACGGCCATAGCGTGCCCGAACTGGTCATCCCTTGTAACGCCGAGAATCACTTCCCTCCCCGCAGGCATCTGTTTGGCAAGAAACGCCCCATCCATTTGGGTTCCCTTTTTCTCGAACCTTTCAAAAAGCTCATTGTATGCCGCCTCAACCGCCTCAGGGGATTCAATATTGAGAATCACTCCAAACTCATCCGATTTGTGGACCACTTCCGTTGAATTTACCTTCATCACCAAGGGATATCCGAGACTTTCCCCATACTTCTTCCCCTCTTCAGGCGAGTTCACCTTGAAATAGGGAGAAACGGGTATTCCGTATCTCTCGAGGAGGGAAAATGAATCCACTGGGGAAAGCATCCTCGTCTCTCCCTCTTTTCCCTCTTTTCCCTCTTCCTCAGCACCCGTCACTTCCCCTTTCACTCCCGAAAGGTAGAGAGAAGCGGCCTTTACCGCTCGCTCGGGGGTGGGGAAGACAGCAATTTTTTTTTCTCCCATCTTTCCCCTCTCCTCCCTCTCCACATCCGCCCCTCCAAGGTAGGTCACGAGATGGCACTTTTCTGGCGACACAATGTCCACCGCCCCCGGAATTGGATCCCCAAAAATAGGCATAACCATGTCGAATTCCTTTTTCACGATATCGAGAACTGTCCCGTATCGCGCGGCATCAGTGTCTCCTGTCAAATCAAGGGGGTTTGCGACGATACAGTGAGAGGGAAGAGCATCTTTTAGTTTTTCTGCCGTGTCCTCCTTCAAGGGAACCACGCGGAATCCCTCCTCCTCCGCCATATCTGTTGCAATGATTGCGGATCCGCCTGAACTCGTCACAATAAGAAGTTTTCTCCCCCCGGGTTTCGGCAGATATGCGAGAGCCTTTGAATAATCGTAGAGTTCCGTCAATGATGATGCCCTCACAACACCATGCTTTTTGAAGAGGGCATTGAAAATCTCATCCCTCCCCGCGAGGGATTTAGTGTGCGACTCGGCGGCTTTTTTCCCCCTCACAGTCCTCCCCGCCTTGTATATGACGATCGGTTTTGAGGAGTGGGCAAGGGCCCTCTGAAAGCGTACTGGATCCTTGACTCCCTCTATGTAGAGGGTAATGACCTTCGTGTTCTCATCCTTAGAAAAATATTCTATCAGCTCCGATTCATCAACGTCAGCCCGGTTACCCATGCTCACGAAGGCTGCATAACCGCTTTTCTCCTCTGAC
>CAZPLX010000159.1:0-4301 GCA_964587345.1 uncultured bacterium | reverse complement strand
TTTCCCATCGTTCGAAGTAAATGAATAGACTGTTCCCCCTGAACCGGAAATCATTCCCACTAACGTATCATAGAAGTAGACACCCACGCCGGGTTGTGATGGATTTTGATCCGCTGCGTCATGTTGAAATGTGTAGGATACAGAGAGGGTTTGTGACGTGTTAAAGATGGTCGTTAGTGATTCGTTAACCCACCCCACATTCCCCTCAAAAGAAAAGGTAACGGGATAGGCATGGGCGGGAGAGGAAATCAGGGAAAATCCCAGCACCGCAAGGAAACAAATAAAAAACTTACCTCTTTTCATTAAATGCATACCCTTCCCCCAGAGATATACCTTTTTTGTACCCTTTTTTAAAGCAATAACTTTGCCAGACAAGTATTTTTTTTAAAATGGTCCTCCCTCTTCGTCCCCAGATCTGAAAGGGTAGCTTAAGTTTTTATAAATCAATATATTAACTGTGTCTAAAATGCCATTAGGTGAATTACTCAATCACACTATTTTGTGAATAGTTCATGGCCATCACAGGAGATTGGAATTATTGGGGAATAAGATGGTTTTTTTTTCCCATTATAGGAAAAATTTCGTCCACTTTTTTTTCTAGAAGTAAGAGCCTTACGGGTAACTTTACGGTTCAATCTGTGCGATTTTTGCCTCAATCTTTGACGAAGGTCCCTGCAGACCGGCACCATCAATTTCCTCTTTCTTATAATTAGAGGAAGAATCAAGGGAGGGAAGTAATTTCCCCACCCCGCGATTCCTCACTATAAGGAAGAGATGGTGAGAAAACTCTTTTAGTACCTTTCGTGGCCTTAAAAGTCGATCTGGAATCTTGCCATGTAAAAACTCCCCTCATCCACGCCATCTAAATCTGCGTTCACGTAATTCACCATTACCCGTGCGTGAGGATGAAGATACCAGTTCAGGCCAATGCTGATATCATCAATTTCTCCACCTGAAATCCCTTTGTCAGATAGATCGAGGGAGGAATATCGCCCCGCAACTTCTATGGCGCCTATTCCATGATCGCTCAGGAAATCTCTTTTTGGCTTTACCCGGTGGAATATCCCCTTTTTGTAAGGGCGGGGTTCACCCGTAAGAAAATAACTCGCATACACGTAGTAGCCGTCAAAGGAAGGATTCATCCCGGAATTTCTGTCCACATCTGCCAGGATATACTCTCCCTGGAGGGAGAGGGGTCCAAAAACAAGTGCCATCTCCCCACCAAACTGGTTCACACTGTCCACTCCCGTGATGGTACCTGTGTCCACTAAACGGGGTGAGAGGTGGGATTCGGGGTGGGCACGGAATCTCACAGATTGATTATTCGGATTTCTGTAGCTGTACGCCCCTCCAAGATGGAAAAGCTTCTTTCCATCATCAGCAAACCATGGAGTCCCTGTGAGCCTGATCGTGATATTCCATGTGTTGTTCTCCTTGGCGTCACCGAATGAACCTGCGTCTTTGTAGATTCCCCCAGCCCAGGTAGCTCTTCCATCAAACACCGAATTGTGGACCATAAACCCCAGGTTCCGGGACGGAGCGAATGCTTCCACGGGCAGTGCTCTTTCCATGAATGTAATATATTTGCTGCTCGTGAGTTCCGAGAGGGAAAACTGTTCGTGGAAGTGACCTATACGTAAACCTCCGAGAATAGGAATCTTCACCAATTCAAGATAAAGATCTTTAAAGTCCGCATCTCCTCCCGCGAAGTCATACTGGGCCTTGAACTTTATCCTCTCGTACAGCATCCCCGCGGCAAAAAGGCGGGCTCTTCTAAATTCCGCTCCCTCCACAATAGGCTCTCCGAGAGTGCTTTCCAACTTCTTACTTGAATCGGGGAACATGTAATCCACCATGATCCGTCCCCCCACCTTCACCTTCCTGTCTCCTCCAAAAGCAAATCCTGTACACATTGCCACCAGCATGATAATTGTTCCGTAGAGCACCCATTTTCTCTTCATGTGAAAACCTCCTGTTGTTTTAATAAGAGAGTACGGGAGAAATGTTTGATAATTTTTCGTCTTTATTAAAATAGTTGTAAAAAGGGAGGGAAAAGGATAAGTAGATGACCGAGAAGGGGTCTCTTTTAGATGGCCGCCCGGCACCTTAGTTCTCTCATAAAATACACAGGACATTCTGGATGTTCGTGATTCGAGCAGAACACTCTCATCGTAAGTGAATCGGGAAAGAAGTGAGTGAAAGATGCGTTGCAGAACTTTTCTTCAAGGTCGTAAAATGGGCAGATCACTTCACGATTAGTTACTTCGATGTTTACTGCATGGAAAAACATCCTCTCTTTTTTCTTTTTTTTCATCAATTCAGGTAATCGCATTTTGTTTCCTCCTTGTGGTGAAGAATAGTTTTACCCAGATTGTAGTACCCTCAATTAAGACAGAAATTATTAAAATGTAAACTTATTGTTAAATGTGCAAATTCTTAGGTGAAGCACCTGGATGGAGTCAAAGAAATGATAGGAAAACAGCAGGTTACCGTTTATTCCTTTTAAACCGCAATTGAGAACTTTTCTGGTCACAATGAACGGAATTTCCCGGATTGGAGCCTCGGGGAGTGCCTCACACCGAAGCAAGAGGAATTCGGAACTCGGGAACAGGAATTATCATTAGGTCAGGGGGGGACTTAACTTCTTGTATATCAATGTCTTAAGAGTATGTAAAGGGAGAAAAGGTGGACCATTTAATAATATATTATCAGATAAATTTGACGATGATCCGGGGACAATGAAATGATTGAGTAAAATTATGAAAAACTTTTCTTATTTAAGGAAAAAGACCCTGTTTCCTGGTAGCCAGAGCCTGGAGCAATCCTCAGACCCCTACATCATTTTCGGCCGCTTTTCCCTCAATTTTTCACAAAGGTCCCCTTCTTCAGATCCTAAAGCGCCTGGGCGATCTCCTCTTTCGTGTTCATGACAAAGGGGCCGTAGCGGGCGATCGGTTCATTCAGCGGTTTTCCCGAAATGAGAAGGAAGCGGATCAGGTGATTATCGGTTGTGACTATCATGATTATCGGTTACTATTTCACAGGGCAACATGATGCCCAACTCTCCCCAGGTAATATAAAATGGTCATAAGGCCATATGTACCCTCTTTTTTGCCTGAATAAAATGATAATGTAAAATATATTCAACCAGAACAGGTTTCGTCTGAATTGGTGATATCTATTCGAGGAGGGAAGCAATGACTGGGAAAATGCAGGGAAAAGGATTTAATGCTCGACGGATCGCATCGGTGATGATGATCATCGCACTTTCAGTGATGCTCTTCGCATGCGGCTCCAGCGGGAGTAAAAACTCGGGAACAAAGACTTCCAAACCGAAGGGAAAACTCAACGCATGTTCTGTGTTAAGTGAGAAAATAGCGTCTGATATACTTCACGGAAAGGTGACGAAGAGCGACGCATTTCCCCGGAACATGGACCTTCAGGGGGGAAAGGTCCAAAATTCTATCTGCTCATATGATGCCCCATCATCAGGCAGGTCCTTAGGGCTCAACCTTACCTACGCTCCCATTTATCATGGCAAACATCCGACACTGGAAGAGTTCAAAAAAGGCGCAAGTCAAAGTGGAAAAGAGGTGGGTAAGCCTGTGCCTGTGACCGGAATCGGCGACTTTGCCGTGTGGAATATCGCTTACGGGGTGGGTATGCTTACCTTTTATGCCGGTGATTACCATGGAATCATCACGATAAGAAATAAGTCGAAGGGTGCCTCTAAAAGCGACCTGGAACCTGCAAAAAAGGCTGCAAATAAAATTCTTTCCAATCTCTGAGGAGTAATCTAAGTCAGAGGGCAGGGGAAGCCACGAGCTTGACCCGAGCTTTCCCCTCCTTCTGACCTTTTACGCCTGTACTATCTATAACGTCATTTCCCTTTTACCCGGTATCTCTCATGAATTGTCTTGATGATCTCCTTTTTATCCACTCCCTTCGTGAGGAGGTGTTCCGCTTCCAGCGTTTCGTCCATGCAGATCTGACAATTTGCCGCATGATCATCCTTGTAGCAATCGAGGAGGCTCGCGTGGCCCACCCGGTAACAGGGGCAGAAACAGGTGATACTTTTAAGCAGATCTGGATGTTTTTTTGCAACTTCATAGGAACGGGCGATCCGGTAATAGGGTTCCGGGGATTGTGTGTCCGGAATTTCGTAGATGGGGAGAATCTTGTTCCCATATTTTTTCACAAGGGCCGTTTTGATTTCACTCTCTCCCATCCCCTTTGACACGAGTGTGTGAATTTCAGTGCGGATACCCTCAATGAGACCGCACGCGCAATCCTTTATATGC
>CAZPLX010000158.1:0-4331 GCA_964587345.1 uncultured bacterium | reverse complement strand
TGAGGAGATGGGATCGGTTCTCCACAGGACCTCTTTCTCACCGAATATCAAAGAGAGAAGGGATTACTCCTGTGCCCTCTTTACCCTTTCGGGAGAAATGGTTGCCCAGGCAGCACACATCCCTGTCCATCTTGGATCGATGCCTCTTTCTGTAAAATCCGCTATCGATTCGGTGGATTTCGAAAAAGGGGATATGGTCATTCTCAACGACCCCTTCAAAGGTGGCACCCACCTGCCCGATATTACCCTGGTGGCGCCAGTCTTTCTTGGGGAAGAGGGGCCTCATTTCTATGTGGCGAACAGAGCTCACCACTCTGACATAGGAGGAATCACGCCGGGTTCTATGCCTCTTTCCAGATCAATCTTCCAGGAGGGATTGATTATCCCCCCCACAAAATTTCTGGTGAGGGGAAAAATTGAGAAACAGGTGTTGAACCTTATTCTTACAAATGTGCGTACCCCCACGGAAAGGGAGGGTGATTTTGCAGCCCAGGTGATGGCAAACAGGACAGGAATTCGACGGATGAAAGAACTTTCAGGTAAATATGGAACTGATATTATCCGGTTCTATTCAGAGGAACTGAGAAACTACTCGGAGAGAATGACGAGGGACATGATAAGGAAAATTCCCGACGGGGTCTACAGGTTCGAGGACCGAATGGAAGATGATGGGATTTCAAGGAAATCCGCGAAGATTGTGACCAGGATCGAGGTTTCAGGAGATACCATGGAGATAGACTTTACCGGGACATCCAGGCAGGTGGAGGGGAGTATCAATGCAGTGTACGCGATTACCCTCTCTGCTGTGCTTTATGTTGTGAGGTCACTGATTGCTGAGGATGTACCGACAAATGGGGGTCTCCTCCGTCCCATCCGGGTGATAACTGAAAAAGGAAGCCTCGTGGATGCAGCCTTCCCTTCCCCCGTAGCGGGGGGGAACGTGGAAACCTCCCAGCGGATCGTGGATGTACTGTTAGGTGCGTTAGGATCTGCCCTTCCCTTGATTATCCCGGCAGCCTCCCAGGGGACAATGAATAACGTGACCATCGGAGGGTTCGATGGGAGAAGGAGATCATCCTTCGCCTATTACGAAACTATTGGAGGGGGGATGGGAGGAGGAGAGGGAGTTCCCGGGGCTACCGCTCTCCATTCTCACATGACCAATACCCTCAACACACCGATCGAAGCCCTGGAATACAGCTACCCCTTTCGTATCACTGAGTACTCGATCAGGAGGGGGACGGGAGGAAAGGGAAGGTTCCCGGGGGGAGATGGAATTATCCGGGAGATACAGTTTCTCTCCCGAGCGGAGGTGACGATCCTTTCAGAGAGAAGGAAGATACATCCTTACGGGGCGGCCGGGGGAGAACCGGGAAGAGCGGGAAGAAACGTGATTGTGTCGGGGGGAAAAGAGAGTGTAAAAGAAGGGAAATTTTTCACCCTGGTGAATGAAGGAGATCTGCTGCGGATCGAAACGCCCGGGGGTGGTGGCTTCGGGAAACCGTGAGAACTGAAACAGGATTTATGGCTTCACGGTAAACGCCTTTTCCCCGATGAGAAGATTCCCGGAGAAGATCTGTACTTTCCAGCTTCCTGCAGACTCCTCCGTCAAAGTTCTGATAGACCAGGTTCTCCATTGAGCTGATTTCACCGGTAGCCTGACAGTCTGAGTCTTCTTCCCCTCATGGACCCAGACGTGGGTGATCTCCATGTAGGAGGGTGATCCGTGAATTGTAGAATGGCAGTATATTTTTCCGTCTGACCTGGAAAATATTTCTTTTGGATCCAGGCATCTTTTCCCTTTGATATCTGTGCAGAACTGGAGGGAGGCCTTCAGGTAGGATTTTCCCCCGCTTTTTCTCTTAATCTTTATCGCTCCATTGCTGCTCATGAGAATCGGAGCCTGGGCGCCCTTCGGGGTCATTTGTGATCCACTATCCCGGGGGAAGGGAACGAGGAAGGCGCATACAAGAAATAAAACAATAATGAGCCGCTTCATGGGTGTCCTCCAGAGTGAATTCTCTTACTTCTCATCGGCATGAAACCCCATTTCATTGAGTTTTTTCTGGTATGTCAGGAGAATATCCCTCCTGGAAAGAAATCCCCTCACTTTTTTCGGGTTGTCAGGATCCAGAACGGGGAGTTCTTCCAGGTTTTTCTCCAAAAATTTTTTCATGACTGAGTTAAGGTTTTCCGTCAAAGTGGTGGTGATGATCTCTTGTGTTGTTCCCATGTCCTTGGCGATGAGAAGGTCGCAGAGAAACTCATCGTCTCCAATGCATTTCCGCATGTCCTCCATGGAAAAGATACCTACCATTTCGCCGTCGCCGTTGATGACGGGAAAGTAGGGATTGGTGGAATCACTTACGATCTTGCGAATCTGACCATAGTGCATGTTCTCAGGAATTTCGATGAGTGGGTGATGGTAGGTGATCACGTCCTTCACGGTGAGGTCTTCCATGATGTCGAAAAAAAATCTCCTCCTGTGTATGGGCGACTCGAGCCTTCCGGTAACCTGGGATTCATACAGGGATAACCCGCCCGAGGCGATGTATGAAACCACTGCGACGAGGAGCATGGGGACGATGAGTTTGTAGCTCCCCGTCATTTCCGTGACCATGAGAAAAGCGGCAAGGGGTGTGTTCGCCACACAGGAAAGCATTCCTCCCATACCAAGAATGACGAAGGTTGCCTCGTTTGCGATGAGGCCGGGAAAGAAGTGGGAAACTGTCCGCCCGAAGAGACCTCCAAATGTAGAGCCGATAACGACCGTGGGCGCGAAGACGCCGCCGCTTCCTCCAGAACCTATGGTGAAAGAAGTGGTCACTATTTTCAGGACCACGAAGATGGCCAGAACAGTGATGGTGAGATGGGTGTTTATTGATTCCTGGATCCAGCCATACCCGGGCCCCAGGGCTTGGGGAAAGAGCATTCCCGTGACTCCCACAAAGAATCCACCCAGAGCCGGTTTGAAGATGTTGGGAATCTTGAGCTCCTTAAAAAAATCCCTTATGAAAATAAATATCTTTATGTATCCAATTCCTATCATGGCGATAAGGATAGAAAAAAGGGCACACACGGGAAGTTCGATTGGCCTGCTGAAGAACAGGTTAGGAATACTGAAGAGAGACCCCCAGCCGTAGAATGATCCGAAGAGAGAGTAGGCAACGACTGAACTTGTGATACACATGAGCAATGCTTCCAGTTCCATGTCGATGCCTCTGTAGAGCACTTCCGCCGCAAAGACCGCACCTCCAAGAGGTGTTTTGAAAATAGATCCAATGGCTGCCCCCACTGCGGAAAGGTAGACGATCCTCTTGAAACGGGGAGTGAGGTTCAACCAGCTTGCACAGATATTTGCGAGCCCGGCACTCACCTGGGCGATTGGCCCTTCCTTTCCCGCTGAGCCTCCTGAGCCGATCGTAATCACGGAGGAGATCCCCTTTATCAGGGGGACAATCTTCCGGATGTAGCTGTCTTTAAAATGGTACGCTTCGATCACCGCGTCGGTTCCATGGCCCTCCGCCTCCGGAGCATACCTGTACACGAAGTATCCCGACAGGAGTCCTCCCAGGGTTGTAATCAAAGGGATAAGGTAGTATCTGGAAGGAAAGATAAATCCTCCCCTCCCCCCCTCGTTTCCCGCGGAGGGTTCAACATAGCCCCAGAGTGAATTTACGTGTCCAATGAGCCAGTTCAGGGCAAAGTTGAAGACTATGGCTGTGAGACCGGAGATGAGACCGATGATAATACCGAGGCCGAGAATCTTCCCCGTTGCCTTCAGATTCAGCTCTTTTGCGAAGATATCAACTATGGCAAAAAGGATATGCTCAACTCTTCTTGGGAGGTGAAGCCTGGAGATAAAAGACTTGATTTTTTTTTCCATAATTAACCGTCTGCTTCCCGAACGGTCACAACGTCTCTCACTATTCTACCCGACTTTCCAATGAAAACCAGCAATTATGGAAGGAAGGTAGTTCAGAGTTTCGTGTTTAGAGTTTAGAGTGATGGTTTTCCTCTGAACAGTGAACTGGTTTATTCTGGAAACTGGGATCTGGGAACGATAAATGTGTGATGGGTGTCCGACGTCCTAGGTTCGACGTCCGACGAAAACAGGATACTGGTTTATATTGAAAAGGGGGGCTTTCGCCCCCCTCGTGTATACACAATGTGACAGAATTAAATGCCCGCGTCTTTTTCGAGCATGTTTATGCTCACCGACTTTGGTCTCTCGATGGGATACCCGAGAGCCCTGTCCCATACGATGTTCGCCAGTACTCCCAGGGAACGTCCGATTCCGAAAAGGACGGTGTAGAAGTCGTACTCCCTCA
>CAZPLX010000157.1:0-4390 GCA_964587345.1 uncultured bacterium | reverse complement strand
TTCTCTCACAGATCAGCGAGATCCTCTCTCTCTCAAGGGGCACGGAGCTGACATCCGGGCAGCGCATCTTCGTAATCTCCCTGAAAAGGGACGGCCATGTGGAGTCGGTAGACATGAGGAAAAGGAAAGTGAAAGTGTCTCTTGGAGCCGTCACCTCACTCATAGATCTGGACGATATGAGGAGCTACCCGGAGACACATCCTCGAGAAAGAAAAAAAGGAGCACTTCTTTCAAAGAACAGGAAAGGAGAGCTCTTTTTGCGGATGAAGGAGAACACCCTTGATGTGAGAGGCTATGAAGGGGAAGACGCTCTTTCGGAAGTGGATCTCTTCCTCGACAGGGCAGCACTCAAGGACTTTCCGAATGTCTGTATCATCCACGGCCATGGTAGCGGTGCCTTGAAGAAAAGGATACGAGAATACCTGAAAAACTCGCCATATGTCTCCTCCTTCTCCCCCGCTCCGAGAGAAGAGGGAGGAGATGGAGCAACAGTCGTTACACTCAAATAAAATAGAGCTTACCCCCCCACGCTGGCTATCCTGAGTCCTTCCACCATGGAGCTTCTTCAGATATAATAGCCCCACTCTTTCAGGGACGTTCCCATGGGAAAAAACATCTGGAAAGCATTAAAAATATTAATGAAACGGGAAGTTATTGATGATCTATCCCCTTTTTTCTTTTCCCGGGGGTGTACGGGGATATCCTACGATGAGGTGAAGATAGAAGAGACGAAACCTCTCCCGGATTTTCCTTCAGAGGAAATGACCATGGTTCACGTCTATTTCCCCTATAGCTGCAACGTGAGGAAAGTAGCCGGAGAACTCTCAACCTACATAACGTCCCTCGGATCTCCCACACCCCTCCAAACGATCGAATCTGTGGAAGTTACTGACTTTGGATGGGCAGAAAAATGGAAAGAATATTTTACCTCCCAGAGGGTGGGAAAAAACATCGTAGTCGTCCCCTCGTGGGAGAACTACGAGGGGACGAGAGAGGAGATCGTCCTCGTCATCGACCCCGGCCAGGCCTTCGGAACAGGTTCTCATGAGACAACCCGTCTCTGTATGGAACTCCTCCAGGAAGCGTGGAAGGAAATCACGCCAAAGCGCTGTCTGGACATCGGCTGCGGAACAGGGATCTTAGGAATCCTGATGGCAAAGCTTGGAGCAACCAGGGTAACAGCTCTTGACATAGAACCTAAGGCAGTAGAAATATCCACAAAAAATGCTCTCATCAACAGGGTTGAAAAGAGTGTGTTCCCTTCCACAACCAGCATCGAAAAGCTGACCGGCCCTTTTGACCTGATCACCGCGAATATTCTCCCTGAACCTATTGTGGAAATGAAAGAAGAGATTTGCCGCCTCCTTCCCCCCGGGGGAAGAACAATTCTCTCGGGAATCCTCAACGAAAAGAGGAAGTGGGTCCTTGCTGAATTCGGCGAAGGGGGGTTACATCTCCTTGACGTCAGGGAGGAGGGGATGTGGAGCGCCCTCATCCTCGCGCGTACATGACATGCCCCTATTTTTCCTGAGCAAAAAAAACATTCATGACACCATAGCCCACTTCTCTTCTGAGGAATCGAGGCACATCAGGAAAGTCTATCGCCTGAAAAGGGGAGACCAGGTAATGGCCTTCGACGAGGATGGGGACAGATACCTGGTCACCCTCGTTGACGAGACGTCACGACAGGTAATCGGCCAGATAAAAGAGCGGATAAAGGGAGGAGAGGGGATTCAAAATATTTCCATACAGCTGGGCGTGGGGATTCCCAAAGGGGACCGCCTCGATACGATTCTTCAAAAATCGACAGAACTCGGAGTTTCCGAGATAGTCCCCTTCATCTCTTCACGAACAGTGGCACGTATTCCCCTTGAGAAGCGTCCGGACAGGGATTTTCGGTGGCAGAGAATCGTGCGTGAATCGGTAAAGCGGGGCGGTGCTCCATTTATCCCCAAGGGGAGGGATATTCTCTCTTTTCAGGATGCCCTTTCCCGCCACTTTTCCTCCTCATTAAAGATTCTCCTCTACGAGGAGACTTTCGATTTCACGCTGAAAAAAATCCTCACGGGAAAAGGGCCTGTCACCCAGCTATCCCTTCTGGTGGGACCCGAGGGAGGCTTCTCACACAGGGAGGTTGAACTTGCGGAGAAACATGGATTTACCCCCGCCGGTCTTGGGAAAAATGTTCTCCGTGTGGAAACTGCAGCGATCGCTGCCCTCGCCATGATTCATTATCATTTTGCAACCCTTTGATAACAAGAGGGATTATGCTTCGAATCCCTTTTCTCTCTCCACTCATCGAATAGAAGAGCATGTTTTTCAGGACAGCCGAGTATTTCCCCTCTTGCGAAGAGAAAGGAGAGATTACTGTGGGCCATGGATCTCAGAAAAATGATCTGAACATCGTTCTATGCGGAGAAGCGGGACAGGGCATACAGACAGTAGAGCACTTAATCCTTAGAATTCTCAAAACCGCGGGGTATAACATTTTTGCCACGAAAGAGTACATGTCAAGAGTCCGTGGAGGGAGCAACTCCACCACAATACGTGTCGCAGAAGATGAGGTGGACGCCCTCTCAGAGAGGATAGACATACTCATTCCGCTCTCCACCGAATCTATCAAGAGGCTTCAGGGCAGGATCAGCCCGCGTACGGTGATTATCGGGGAAAAAGAAAAGATTGCGGGGGAGATCGACTGCGAGAAAAACCTTTGCCTGGAGACACCCTTCACTCACATTGCGGAGAGTACAGGAGCCGGATTCTACGCGAATATTGTCGCCACGGGTGTTCTCTCCTGCATCTTCGATATTGACGTGGAGATTTTGGACGGTTTTATCAGAAAAACCTTTGCAGCCAAAGGGGAAGAGGTGGTGGAGAAGGATCTCGAGGCTCTTAAGAAAGGGTGTGATATAGGGATTTCCCTGGTGAAATCGGGGAAAATCATCAATGTCCCGTCAAATCCCGGAGTCCACGGCGACCTTCTTTTAAACGGAACAGAGGCTGTCTCCTTAGGCGCAATCGCGGGAGGATGCAATTTTATCTCCTCCTATCCCATGTCGCCCTCTACGGGCGTTCTTGTCTATCTGTCCCAGCACAGTGAGGAGTTCGGTATCGCAGTAGAGCAGACAGAAGACGAGATCAGTGCGGTCAACATGGCTCTTGGAGCGTGGTATGCAGGGGCGCGGGCAATAGTTACCACTTCGGGAGGTGGGTTTGATCTCATGACAGAGGGTGTGAGCCTTGCGGGTATTATGGAGAGCCCCCTGGTAATCCACATCGCCCAGCGTCCCGGCCCTGGAACGGGTCTCCCCACGAGGACGGAACAGGGAGACCTGAATCTTGCCCTCTACGGGGGTCACGGTGAGTTTCCCCGGGTCGTATATGCTCCCGGGTCGCTGGAAGAGGGGTTTTCCCTGACAAAACGATCCTTCGACATTGCAGCACGCTTCCAGGTTCCCGTCTTCATCCTCACCGACCAATACTACATGGACTCCTACTACAACATCTCCCGGCTCCCCTACACTGAAGACACGATTCACAAGGGGATTGTGAAAACAGCCGGTGATTACGCACGGTACGCCTTCTCTTCCCAGGGGATATCTCCCAGGGGTGTTCCCGGTTATGGTGAAGGGGTTGTCGTGGCTGACAGCGACGAACATGACGAGAAGGGGCACATTACCGAGGAGCTGGATCTTCGTATAAGAATGATGGACAAGAGGATGGAACGTCTGCAATACCTCGCCGAAGACGCAGTTCCCCCCACACTCCTGGGGAATGAGGAATTCGAACTCCTCGTGGTCTGCTGGGGATCTACGAAAACTGCTGTGAGTGAAGCAATTTCACGCCTCGAAGGGAAGGGAGTCTCTGCACTCCATTTTTCCCAGCTCTACCCGATCTCCCCGGGGAGTCTTGAAACTCTCTCCCGGGCAACACGAAAAGTCGGCCTTGAAAGCAATATGACTGGACAGTTTGCACGTCTTTTGAGGATGGAGGGGGGTATCGACTTCGACGGATTGATCCTCAAATACAACGGGCTTCCTTTCTCCGTAGAGGAGGTCGAAACAAGGATTCGGGAATTCCTTCCCAGGTAAAGGAGGGCTTAAATGGCCAAATCTGCATTCGACCTCGAAAATATCGATATCGCGTGGTGTCCAGGGTGTGGAAATTTCGGGATTCTGAACATACTGAAATACGCCCTTTCGGATCTTGAGGTAAAACCGGAAAAACTCGTTCTCGTCTCGGGAATAGGCCAGGCTGCAAAGATCCCCCACTACCTGAAGACGAATGTATTCAACGGACTCCACGGGAGGGCCCTTCCTCCCGCCACGGGGAGCACGGGGGCAAATCCCTCCCTCACTGTCATCGCGGCGAGCGGTGATGGAGATATGTA
>CAZPLX010000156.1:0-4402 GCA_964587345.1 uncultured bacterium | reverse complement strand
CGGAATTTATCGTGAGGAGGGGAAACTCTCTTTCCAATCAGGTGTACAGCGTTCCCCCAGAGATCGATAACCGGATCGCCATGCTGAAGCTCTCCTCTATGGGGATAAAGATTGACAGACTTACTCCCCGCCAGAAGCGATACCTCGCCTCCTGGCAGGAAGGGACGTAAACTTTTTTCTCCACCTTACTCAAGGTTTTTCACATTCTGAATTTTCGGTAGACACCAAATGCTGCGGCTGCGACGATCACATCGGGAGCCCACGATGCAATGAGAGGGGGGAGGACTCCTTTGTGGCCGAAGGCAAGAAAGGCAGAAAAGATGCTCCAGCAAAGGAGCCCGATGATCACTGCAATGCCGACACTTGCTACGATGGCCCCCTTTCTCGGTCCTGTGATCGCGAAGGGCGCGGCGAGAAAAACAACAAGTATATTGAGGATGAGGTAAGAAAAGCGGGAGTAGTAGTCCACCGATAGATGGGCTACGTTGTACCCTTTGGCACTGACTTCACGTATGTAACGTTTGAGTTCGGGAGAGGTCATATCACCGGGAGCTTTCTGGGAACTGAAGAAGGTGGAAAAGGTTACGGGGAGGGCAAGGGAGAGAGCTCTTTTTCTCTGGACCCTTTTCCTTTTCCCTGTTTCAAGGATCTCAACATCCTTTAACTCCACCCTCTCCTTAAACACTCCTTCCCTGGCATCGATTTTTCGTATTATCTCTCCCTGATTCCCCAGTTCAATAAAAGAAAATCCAAACACCCTCTCTTTTACAGGGTCGAGAACCTGGGCAGATACAATCCCTCCGGACACCTTCAGCCAATATCTGTTTTGAAGAAACCTGGCTGCCCGCTTTTCACGTTTCAGATATGTTGCCTGGATGTCTCTGGCCCCGGAAGAGGTCACCGGAATAATTCTTTCGGAAATGAGAAAAGAGAAGAGGGTGGAAAGAAGGGAAATGGCGATAATGGGGGAGAGGAGATGAAAGAGACTGATTCCTGATGAGAAAATCGCAATTGTTTCGTTGAACCTGGACCGGATAACAAGGAGGATCACCGCAGAAAGGAGGATAGCGAAAGGGAGAAAGGTCACCACCTCTTCGGGTGTCCTCAAGATGTAATATTTTAACATTGTCCAGCTGGAGGCCCCGTTATTAAGAAAGTTGTCTGCATGTTCGATCATGTCGACGAGGTGAAAGAGGATGAGAATGAAAAAAAGGGTGGATAAGAGAATTTTTATGAAATCGAAGGCGATGGAGCGTCTCAGTATCCCTGTCATTTCCTTCTCCAAGTGAGTTTTCGGAATTTTTCCCCGAAAAGGGCATCCATGTCAAGTTTCCTGATCACGTAGAGGGTGAGGATCCCGAAGAGAAGGTTGGGTAGCCAGAGAATAGCGATGGCAAGGTGGGGAGAAAAGGATTTTACACTCTGTCCCACCGCGAGAAAGAGATAGTAGATGAAAACGGTCCCCGCAGTGATGATAAAAGAGGCAGATTTCGACCTGCTCCTCTGGGCCAGGCCCAGAGGAACTGCGAGAAAGGGAAATATGAGGCAGGCGAAGGGGAGAGAAAGCCTTTTGTTGAGCGAAAAGAGATAGGAGGGAGTCTGGTCCTTCCTGATGGCCCCGGAAGAGAGAATTCGTATTAGTTCGGGGACAGAGATCTCCTTCGGTTTTCTGGAAGCGGCCGAACTCACAGCCTTCTTCTCTTCTCCCTGTAGGGTCATCTCTCCAAATGTGACGATCCTGTGAATATCTTCCCCCTTCATCTTCTGTATCATGATTCCCTTGGAGAGGTGAAGCCTGCTTTCCTTTTGGGTACCCCCGCCAGATTTTCTTCCCTCACTCGCTGCGATGATGATCGGTTCATCGAGAGCTCTCTTTTCCGAGATTACAATTCCTTTCATCTTCTTCCCGTCCGGACTCATGTGGTCCACATACACGAGGGTGGTAGGGGTGAGCCTTGTAAATACTCCCTCTTTGATGATTTCTCGAGTTCCGAAGTAGGATATCTTCCTCAGTGTAGAATAGAGGTTGTTGTACCCCGCTGCAGAGCCATAGAGGGATATATATGATATTCCTGCAAACCCTGAGAGAGAGAGGAGACATACAGGGAGGAGGAGTTGAGTGACGCTGATCCCGGATGCTCTCAGGGCAATTATCTCACTATCAATAGAAAGTCTTGAAAAGGCGTAGGTCACCCCTAGAATCATCGATACGGGAATGCTGATCTCAAGGAAGGCAGGGAGGGAGAAGATGAGCAGTTTCGCGATTTCCGAGGGAGGGACTCCTCCCGTTATAATGTAATCAGATATTTTCACGAGCTGCTGGGAAATGACCAGAAGTGTGAAAAGGAGGATACCGAGAATAACGGGTGGGAGGGTTTCTTTCAATATATAGGTATGTAATCTGTTCATATTTTGATATGCAGGGTCAAAACTCAATGTAATAGTAATATAAGGTATTGAATTCCACAAGAGGAGCAGGTGTGATGAGAAGGAGAAGAGCTGTCCTCGTGGTTCTTGACGGAGTGGGCATAGGAAGCGCTTCTGACGCTCATAAGTACGGGGACTCGGGTGCGAATACCCTTGCCCATGTTATTGAAAGCAGAGCACTCTCTCTCCCTCACCTTTCCGCCCTCGGTTTGGGAAATGTGATCCCTCTTAGGGGGATTGAAAGGGTGGATTATCCCCTCGCAAGTTACGGAATTCTCCGGGAACGTTCACCCGGGAAAGATACTGTGACCGGCCATTGGGAGATGATGGGAATTATCCTGGATAGAGCTTTTCCCGTTTTTCCTGATGGGTTTCCTGATGACATAATGGAAGAGTTTGTGAAAACAACAGGCTGGAATTACCTGTGGAACCGCCCCGCGTCAGGGACAGAAATAATAGAGGCTCTCGGGGAAGAACATATAAATACAAAACGCCTGATCATCTACACATCCGCGGACAGTGTGTTTCAGGTTGCTGCACATGTGGACGTGGTAGCGGAAGAGGAATTGTATCGGATATGTGGGCAGGCAAGGAGGATTACCAATCCCTATGGAATAGTTCGAGTTATCGCCCGTCCTTTCGCGGGTGTGCCGGGTGAGTTTTACAGAACGGGAGGGCGGCGGGACTATTCTCTCCTTCCTCCGGGGGAAAACACTCTCGACATTCTCGAAGGTGAGGGGGTGAAAACCCTCTCCCTGGGAAAGGTGTCGGAAATGTTCTCGGGAAAGGGTTTTGCCGAGACTGTCAAGACGAAGAATAACCGGGAGGGAATGAGATTGTTGAAGGACACCCTGTCAAGGATGCCAGGGGGCTTTATCTTTGCGAATTTAAATGATTATGATATGCTCTACGGCCACAGAAATGATGTGGAGGGATTCGGGAAGGCACTCGAAGAATTCGACCGTTTTATTCCTTCCCTGCTTGAGATGATGCATGAGGAAGATATCTTGATCATTACCGCGGATCATGGAAATGACCCCACATTATCCGGTACGGACCATACGAGGGAAAATGTTTTCATCCTGATCTTTCGACGGGGGAGAGAAGGAGTGAATCTGGGAGAGAGGGATACCTTCGCGTCAATCGGAGCAACCATCCTTTCGTTTTTCCAGATCCCGGTTCCATTTGGTGGGATGCCTTTCCTGGAGGTTCTCTGAGTGATGGAGGTGATAAGGAGAATAGACGATGTGCGGTTTCCCTCTGGAGAGAGCTTTGTCACGATAGGAATATTCGATGGAGTCCACATCGGGCACCAGCATATCATCCGCACTTTGAAAAAGATGGCAGGGATGAAGCGGAGGACAGTCCTCGTTACCTTCGCGCCCCACCCCGTGAAATTCCTTTCCCCGGGGGGAAGATTTTACGAGATCACTTCAGTTGCGGAGAGGATTGAGCTTATCAGGCCCTTCAGCCTTAACTACCTCATTGTTGCGGATTTCAATGAAGTGCTCTCTCAAATGCCTCCAAAAAAGTTCATCAAAGAGGTGCTCCTGGAAAGGCTCCGGGCAAGCGGGATCGTGGTGGGGTACGATTTTCTTTTCGGAAAGGGAAGAAAGGGAAATATAGATCTCCTGGAGAGGGAAGGTGAAAGTAAGGGCTTCAGAGTTCAGGTGGTGGAGCCCGTTACCTTTATGGGTTCCATCGTATCTTCAACAAGGATCAGGGAACTTGTTCTTTCCGGTCGTGTGAGGGAGGCTTCCCTTTTTTTAGGGCGCCATTTTCTCATCAGAGGCAAGGTAGTCCACGGGGCGGGGAGAGGGAAGAGCCTGGGGTATCCCACAGCGAATCTCGAATTTTCCCAGGGTCTTTTGCCCCTTCCAGGAGTCTACGCAGTTCGGGTTCTCGTGGATAATTCCCTCAAGAGGGGAGTATGCAGCATCGGTTTCAATCCCACCTTCGGTGAAAAATCACTTCG
>CAZPLX010000155.1:0-4438 GCA_964587345.1 uncultured bacterium | reverse complement strand
TTGCCGCCAAGAGAAGCGATGCGAGACGGTTTAATGAGAGGTTCATCACCCTGCACATACAGAACCACGTCCCAGTCCCGATCCGCAGCAACATACCCAACTCTCTCAGTCCCGGACGATATGCCGGGGGGCGTCATCACCGCGCTTCCCCCGAATCCCCGAACTGCCTCAGCAATCCTTTCATCGTCTGTGGCCACGACAACTTCAGAGACATTCTCCGCCATCATTGACCTTTCGTAGACATGCTGGACCATCGGTTTGCCGCATATGAGCGCGAGAGGCTTCCCGGGAAACCTGGTGGATCCGTAACGAGCAGGAATGACGGCCGCCACTTTCATCCCACGCCCCCCATTACGGAAAGAGGGGACACCCGACAAGCGAGGTGGTTTCATCCACCCCGATGACGGCATTCATGCACTGAACAGCAGCCCCTGATGCTCCCTTTACGAGGTTATCGATAGCACACACCACAACTGCGTAACCCGTGTCCCTTCTCAGGGAAAGACCAATATCAGAGAAATTCGTCCCCCTCACATGCTTCGTCGAGGGGAATTTACCCTCTTCAAGAAGGCGGATAAAATTCTCCTTGCCATAATAGGCATTGTAGATTTCTCTCATATCTTTCTCTGTGACATTTTCCTCTACTTTGAGATAAATCGTGGCAAGAATACCTCTCACCATGGGAGCCAGGTGGGGAACAAAGGTGATCTGAACCTCTTCTTTCGCCCCGGAAGAAAGGATCTGGTTCATCTCCGACGTGTGCCTGTGGCGGGGGAAACCGTATGCCGAAATGCCCCCCTCAACCTCCGGGTAGTGAAGGTTCTCCTTCGGAGAGCGCCCCGCACCAGACACTCCCGTCTTGCAGTCCGCAATGATCCCCTCCTTTACAACCACCCCCTCTTTTAAAAGAGGATAGACGGGAAGTATCACTGAAGTGGGAAAACAACCAGGAACCGCTATTAAGAGCGCCCCCTTGATAGATTCTCTGAACAGTTCCACCATTCCGTACTCAGAGTGGGACACAAGCTCCGGGCATCTGTGGCTTACACCATAGACCTCTTCGTAGAGAGCCACATCTTTAAGCCTGAAATCTGCGCTTAAATCGATCACTTTTACCCCTCTGTCACGGAGCACCTTCGCTACATCCATGGATACTGTATGGGGGAGGGCTAAAAAGGCGATATCCATGTCACCCTTCATCCCCTCTTCCACCCCCAGCAATAGGAGGTCAGAAGAACAGGATGTGAGGAATGGTAAAACATCCGTGATACCTTGCCCCTGGTATTGCTCACTCGTGACCACAGTCACTGTAACCTTTTCATGAAGGGAGAGTAACCGAATCAGCTCGATCCCTCCATATCATGTCGCACCAAAAATTCCCACTTTCACCATTGGCGGTCTCCCCTAAAAAAAAAGGGGAAGGTTTCCACCTTCCCCTTGAACATGCAGCGTTATTGCAACCGAAATAGCTTTACCTCTTAGAGAACTGGAACCTTTTTCTCGCTCCGGGCCTGCCATATTTTTTTCTCTCCTTCACCCGCGCATCCCTTGTGAGAAAACCCTGCTTCTTCAAAAGGGGTCTCATTTCAGGCTCCAATGCGAGTAGAGCCTTGGCGATACCATATTTTACGGCATCTGCCTGGGCATTGATACCCCCACCCTTCAGAGTGACCTTTATGTCAAAATTTGTCATGTTCCCTGTCTCTTCAAGAGGTGACAGAGCTACCTTCGTTAAGGAAAGAACCGGGAAATAGTCATTGAATTCTTTCCCATTAACGGTTATTCTTCCCTCCCCCGCTTTCAGATAGACTCTCGCAACTGAGGTTTTTCTCTTTCCTGTTCCGTAGAAATATTTCACATCGGCCATAGTAACACCCTTAGATTTAAATTTCTAACTTTTCGGGAGTCTGTGCTGTATGAGGATTTTCCGGCCCTGCATGGACCTTCAGTTTTTTCAGCTGTCTCCTCCCCAGGCTTGTACTCGGAACCATTCCTTTCACTGCATGAAAAATAACTCTTTCAGGAAACTTCTCCAGAAGTCTCCTCGCATTGATAGACTTTATGCCTCCGGGGTACCCGCTGTGACGGTAGTAGATCTTGTCATCGAGCTTCTTCCCCGTAAGCCTCACTTTTTCCGCATTGATGACAATGACGAAATCACCAGTATCCACGTGGGGAGTATAGTGGGGTTTATGCTTTCCCCTCAGGATCCTGGAGATCTCCGTTGCCATCCTCCCGAGAGTCTTCCCCTCAGCATCGATGAGGTACCATTTTCTTTCAACCTCATCCTTTTTCGCGCAATAGCTCTTCTTCATTTTATTCTTCTCGTTCCACTTGGAAATTTAAAGAAACAAAAGAATTTTTATAATCCATAAATAGTTACAAGTCAAGGAAAAAAGGCAGAGGCCTCTTGTAGACCTCTTTTCCGTATTCCACTCCCGAGAGATAGAGCCCTTCCCCTGGAGCACATCTCCCCGCCCTTCTCCTATCCTTTGACCTGAAAATATCATCTATCTCTTCACCGCTGATCTTCCCCAGCGCCGCGTCTACAAGGGTGCCAGTAATATTCCTCACCATGTTTTTCAGAAACCCTTTCCCCGAAAAAGTGATGACAACAAAATCGTTCACTCTCGTCACCTCGAGGAGGTCGAGTTTCCTGACGGTGCGGGTAACCGACGAACCACTCCCCATGAAAGCCTTATAATCCCGTCTCCCCTTGAATGAGGGAGCGAGGGCTTGAAGCTGTTTCAGATCGAGAATGGGATGGGGAATATGCCAGGCGTAGCCTTTGAAAAATGGGGGGAGGACGGAATCGTTGAAGAGAAGATATGTGTACCATTTCCTGGTTACGTCCCTCCTCGCATGAAAATCAGAGGGAACTTCACGGGCATCCATTATCCTGATGGTAGCGGGGAGTTTACCATTCACCCCCTTGAGGATATTTCTCGCGGATATTCTCTTTCCCGTGTGAAAGTGGACTGCCTGGAGAGTCGCATGCACTCCCGCGTCTGTTCGACCCGAAGGGATAACCCGGGATTCCTCGCAGGTAATCTCCGAAATCGCCTCCTGGAGAATTCCCTGAACTGTCACTCCATTTTCCTGGACCTGGAATCCAGAATAACCATTTCCGTCGTAAGAGATGAGAAGGAGTATATTTCTCATCATTTTCCTTACAGGAACTGAGCGATAAGAATCTCTGCTATCTGAACAGCATTCAGGGCTGCCCCCTTGCGGAGCTGATCTCCCACTACCCATAGATTCAGTCCTCTCTCTATCGTCTCGTCTTCCCGAATTCTCCCCACGTAGCACTCATCCTTACCCGAGGCAAAGAGGGGAGTTGGATATAGATCCTTTGCGGGATCGTCCATCACCGAACATCCCGGGAAAGAATCGATGAGCTCCATCGCCTTCTCCCGTGAAATTTTCTTTTCTGTCTCCACGTTGAGCGAAATGGCGTGAGCCCGGAAGACGGGAACACGTATGGTGGTGCAGGAAAACCGGATCGTATCGTCACCCATAATTTTTTTCCCTTCGTGCACCATCTTCATCTCTTCCCTGGTGTAGTAGTTCTCTTGCACCGAATCTATCCTTGGAATCACATTGAAGGCAATTTCCTTAGGGAATACAGAAGGATGTATCTCTCTCCCTTCAAGATAGTCTTCTGTTTGAGTCCTCAACTCTTCCATCGCCTTCGCCCCTGCTCCCGAAACGGCCTGGTAGGATGAGGCGACCACCCGGGTGATCCTTCCGTAATCGTGGAGAGGCTTAAGTGGCATAATAGTGATTATTGTCGTGCAGTTCGGATTGGCAATAATTCCCTTATGGTTTCCCACTTCGAGGGAATTAATCTCGGGAACCACAAGGGGCACCCCGGGTTCCATGCGAAAAGCCGAACTGTTATCAACCACTACCGCCCCGGAGTCCACTGCACAAGGTGCGAATTCTCTGCTCCTTTCCGCCCCGGCTGAGAAAAGGGCAATATCAACATCTTTGAACGAATCTTTTGAGAGAAGTTCAACCGGGAACTCCTCGTTCTTGAAAGAGAGCTTCTTGCCCATTGACCTTGATGACGCGAGCAGCTTTATATCCCTCACGGGGAAATCTCTCTCCTCGAGTATTTTACACATAATCTTTCCCACGGCACCCGTGGCACCTGCAACTGCGATGCTGTACCCTCTACCATTCATGACCCACCTCTATCTCCTTAGCCTTTTCTCCCTCACACAAGGATCTTCTCGAACTCAGCAACCACCCGGCCACCCATCTCAGTGCATGATATGGGAGATGCTCCGGGTTCCGCTATATCGGCGGTGCGGTAGCCCGCCTTAAGAACATGCGAAACCGCATCTTCCACAGCCTGAGCCTCCTCGTCCATCCGAAAAGTGTACCTGAGCATCATCGCAACGGAAAGAATCGTCGCGAGTGGGTTCGCCATGTT
>CAZPLX010000154.1:0-4441 GCA_964587345.1 uncultured bacterium | reverse complement strand
AGCTCTGTTTGGCGCAGTGATCTGGTGCATACTTATTGGCGGCATTCTCGTCCTCATGTGCCGCGGTTGTGGGTGCTGCGGTGGCCATGGGGGGAGCAAAGAATCTGGCGGTGATGTCAAGGAGACAGGCACGGGAGTATCTGAAGGCAATAATAGTTCGGCCTGTCATTGATAGTGACGATATTTCGAAAGGAGGTGAGAAGGATGAAACAATTCATGGTTCCCAGAATTGCCCATTGTGATGAGGGGCATGAACCACGGTTCCGGACATGACCTTAAACTGTCCTTAATATTTTTTCTTATCTGGAGGTTTTTTATGAAGTGCCCGAAATGCGATGGTTTCATGTTGTATGAAGAGTATCAGGATGGGACGGAAAGATTTCTTGCATGGCGATGCATCATATGCGGGGAAGTGTACGACGAGATAATTCTCTCCCACAAACTCCGTGTGAAAAGGGGTGTGATGAAAAAGGTTAGGGAAAAGGCGGGGATCTCCTAATAAAAATAAGACGGAAAGGATACCCAACCATCTCTTTTCCAGAATAAGGGGTTCCAGGGATGATATATTACCGGTAGATTAAAATTGGAGATGGAAAGATGAAAAAAATCTTGGTAGTGTTATTGTTTGCGACCCTTACAGGGAGCCTTGCATTTGCCCACATGGGGGAAAAGCATGAAGGTGATCACGGAGAATCAATGGAGAACCATATGGAAAAGATGAAGATTCTCCACAGCTCCATGGCCAGGTTCAACATTATCATGGATACGATATTTCACTCCATCATATTCTCCAACTTTAAAGGGCTGGAAAAGTCCGCCAAAGAGCTGAAGGAAACGGCCTCAGCACTTACCGGTACGACTCCCCATAAAAACCTTGCATCTCTGGACACGTATGGCGAGAGGATAAAAGTGCTCCAGAAGGCTACAATTGGTTTTGAAGAGTCGATAAAGAAGAATGACCCCACGGAGATTACAGAAAGTTTTGGAAATGTCCTTGGAGCGTGTGTTCGTTGTCACATATCCTCCAGCGATTCATCAATCGGAGTCTTAAAATTTCTTTTTAGTCCAATCTCAGTGACATCTCTTGAAATCTCCAATGTCCTCTAAACTTTAAACCACCCACTGCCGTGAATTTGGTAAGGGTTCCCTCGATAGATCTACTAATCAGTAAGAAAAATATTATCATCAGGTGAAGATCATGAAGATAAAAAAGATAGGGAAAAAACTTCAAATATACTCTTTCTTCTTCGTTGTTATCTTACTGATTCAACTATCATTTGTTTCGGTTCATCTCCCGGCCGCAGCTGCGGGGAAGTCGGGACTGTGGGTAGAGTCAATCGCAGGAAATGTGCGTGTGGAGTCTTCCGCTTCAAAATACTCAGGGTATGTGAAACTCCATATGGCTCTCAAAGAGGGAGACAGGATAAGCGCGGATAAAGGAAGCTCTCTTTTCCTCTCCTCAGATAGGGGGAATTTCATCAGGTTCTACGAATATGGACGGGTGGAAGTGACAAGCCTGGAAGGGAAATTCCTCCTTTTCAGATATATTTCAGGTTCCGTGTATGCGAACACGATCAGGGACCTGGGGACAGGGGTCGCCTTTGACCTCGGGTACGGCAAAAAGGTGTACATGTACGGGGTGGGCGCATTTAGAATCGAGGGAACCCAGAGGGGCGGGTGGAAGGTCGTTGTCCGTGAGGGGAAAGTGAGGATTACCCATGAGAGGGGAGAACTGGTTCTGGCGAAGGGTGAAACGCTCAGGTCAGAAGGGGAAAGGCTGGTCAGAGGACCCACAGGAACCAGGGATAGATATGAGCGTACTTACCCCTATTACAATGGCCGGTCCTACCGATACTACTCCTCCTACGGGTACTATCCCAGTTACGGATATTCTCCCTACTATAGTGGATATTATCCCTACTATGGTGGATATTACCCCTCTTACGGCTTCTCGTTTGGGTATTATGGGGGGCATCATCGTCGCCACCGTCATTATGGTGGCGATTACGGGTACGGCTATGGTGGACACCAATACGGCCTCCACTTAGGGTACCGTCATTACGGTCACGGTCACCGTGGACGGGGTCACCATCGGCACGGCCACCATCATTAAAAAGGGCCATACTCTTACCCACATATGTTCACCGGGAACGGGGAACTCAAAATATGTCCGATGTCCTACGTCCTATGTCCGACGACCAATCGGGAAATGGGCATATCCTCTGGAGAAGGGGGATTTGGCCCAGCCTTCTCACACAACCGGCGCATATCTTCAATCTTCGAAACAGTACAGATTGAGGAATGAAAAATCACAAGAGGAAATATTCCATAAAGTCCATCCACTTGTTGTAAAACTCTCTATACCATTTCTTCCGTTAAAACCATTGGTTCCATCGGTCCAATCATTGCAAAAATTATTGGGATCCTTCATTCCGCTTTGATCCGTTCCGGTCCAGACACCCCTGAAACTTAAATAGTTTCCCGTCTCATCCTGGGTAATAGCGGTGAAGAGGACACCATCGATGAGGTCTGTCTTGTTATCTGCCACCTTCACTCCATCGGGCCTCACCCAGGGGCCATTAGAAGTTAAACGGGCTATCGCATTTGTAGTGCTATCAGAGAGCCACGCTTTGAAGTGTGCCGCATTGGCCAGTCCGGCAGCGGATGCTCTCGCCTGGCATATGGCGTCGCCCGCGGCCAGGCCGGTGTTACCCCCCGCATCAGGCCAACTTCCCAGGTCTCCATTCCCTGTTACAGATGTGACAAAGACCTTTTTCCCTGATGAGGTAAATGACGGAAGACTCCCTCCCGCACCTGTCTGGAAACATAACAGGTGATCACTGCTGCTCGAACATTGACGGGCCCCCAGGGTAGTCCAGAATCCCGAGGCACCATCTATGTTGCCGGCACTTACCGTAGATGTCCCGTTGCTGGTCCAGTTTGCGCATGGGGAAGGATCCGACGGTTGCAATTCTCCATTAAAGCGGGTTCCGGTAAAATATGATGGAACTGTTTCACTCACCGGGTTTCCGAACTCATCGTATCTTACGGGGGTATACACTGCTTCGAGATCAACAATCTGGTCAATTGTGGGTCCAAAAGGAAAACCATCCGTTCTTACCCAGGGTCCCGCATCTACGGGCAAGCTTGTCTGCCCGCACTTGTTCGATTTTTTCCCGGTAAGGTTGAAGATGCGGCAATAGGCGTCATTGTTATCATCAGAGAGCCACGCGACGAAAGTTCCGGTGAGTCCCGCGGCATCGGCACGGGCTTGACATATGGCATCGCCCGCTGCCAGGCCGGTGTTTCCCCCCGCATCGGCCCAGCTTCCAAGGTCCCCATTCCCCATAACAGAGGTGACAAAAACGACATTGGGGGCACTAGTCGTGCTCACCTTGCTTCCCCCTCCACAGGAGCAAAGTACCGCGGCGAGGGTAATTGATAAAAGCACTTTGAAAAAAAACGAGACACGCTTACTCATGACACACCTCCCTCTAAGAAGTGTGATGGTGGGGGGAAATCAAAGAGGTTTCATGGTGAAGTGATGGGTAGAATATAATAATATTCCGGGGAAGTCAACGAGATTACTGTTTAATGTATTGTTTTTTGTATTTAATATATTAAAAATCGCTTTCACCGGTTCCCTGATTTTGACTCGTTCCCCGCGAGGGATAGGAGGAAAGGTTGCTGCTGCTTTCCAAAAGAGGGGTAAAATAAAGAGATCTCCGAGGAATTACTGTGATACGGACTATCAATAGAGAGTTAAACGATCAGGAAAGAGCTGTCCTCGCACACTATCTCTCCATGGAAAAGCCGCCGAGGGAGCCGAGAGGACCCTGGTTGGGGTGTCTTATCCTGAGTTTCGTTTTTGGAGGACTCGCCTATTTTTACTGGGGGATGGGGAGAGGGGTTATATTCGCCGCTTTATTCGTGGTCACTTTTTTAATCGCTGCCTTTCTCTCGATAGACAATCTTAAATGGAGGAAAAAACGTCTAGGCGTGGAGCTGAAACTTATGGAAGCTCTCGAAGATAACAAGGTTGAAGTAGCTCAGGTCATGGCATCAGAGGTAGTTATCGAATTTAACGAACATGGTCCGAACGTATACTATTTTCACGTGGGGAGCAACCGGATTCTCCGAGTAGAGCTTGGGAGCAATGAATGGCCTTTTAAAGACCCCGGTGATGGAAGATCCCTATATGTAAAGACAGGGATCGATAAATGGCCCAACACTCAATTCGAAATTGTAAAAACAGTAACAGACGCTTTATGGGTCGGAGTATTCTGTCTTGGAGACAAGCTGGACCCTATCCGCCAGATTAATATTGTGGAAGAAGATCCGTTGGTTATGAAACGTGAATCCCCGGCGGAATTGATCGAGGAATCTTTTGAGGAGTTGGTAAAGACTGTTAAAAAGAAACCGATAGAAATTTAATGAAACT
>CAZPLX010000153.1:0-4462 GCA_964587345.1 uncultured bacterium | reverse complement strand
CCGGAAAGGTGAATCCTTGGTTTTTTCAACAAGAGCAGGAGGAATGTAGCACTTCCGCACCAGGCGAACCAGGAAAGACTCTCGTAGAGGGTCTGAAAGGGAGGCCGTGACGCTTCCCACCATCTGAATCCGATGAGGCAGGTGTGGAGGAGAGTGCCTGAGAGAAGGAGCCATGATCCTCTTTTCCCCCACAATTTACTCCCTGTAATGAGGCTTCCTGTGTACAATATGGTTGCGAGAAGGTATGTGGTGGCTATGAAGAGAAAGAGGCGTAGATCAAGAAAGAGTGCTGCTGTTTTTGCTTCAAGGAGGCGATCCATGTCACGGTTTCTGTCTCATTTCGAGAAATCGGAGATCATTTTATCATAGATTCTCTTTTCCTGAAGATGAAAAAGGGTATCTATAAAAAATAGAGAGGGTAAATAGCCGTAATTTCTAATGATAGATAGGCGAATGGGTGAGATTGACAAGGGGGCAGGGCTGAGTTTACAATATGAAATTCTGCTAAAGGTGCGAGAGTGGCGGAACTGGCAGACGCACTGGATTTAGGATCCAGCGGTAGACCGTGAGGGTTCAAATCCCTCCTCTCGCACCATTACACTATTTAGGAAGATGAAAGGAGAGGAATGCCATATGAGCCAGCCGGAAGGAATAAAAACGAGTTTTGAAGATGTCAGCCAGGTGGTGAAAAAGGTAAAGGTTGAAGTATCACGGGAGTTTCTGGAGGAGCGCCTCGAGAAAGCATATAAAAAACTTATGAAGAGCGCGAAAATCAAAGGATTCAGGCCTGGAAAGGCCCCTCTTTCCATTATCAAGTCAAGATACCGTGAATCGGTGGTGGAACAACTGGAGGAGGAACTTGTGAGAGAAGGCTCCATGGAGGCGATCAAGGAGAGGAAGATGAAAGCGGTGGCGATTACCCGGATCGAAGACGGGAAATACCATGAAGGCAAAGAGTTCACCTTCACTGCCCACATAGAGATTCTTCCCGAGATCGATCCAGAAGGTTACATGGGGATCAAAGTCACCGGGGAGGCCCCCGAAGTATCAGATGAAGAAGTGGAAAGAGAACTCGAAATGTTGAGGGAGTCACACGCTGTATACAAACCAGTGGAGAGGGAGAGCATGGAAGGCGATTACCTCGATATCAGTTTCAAGTCATTCGAGGGAAATCAGGTTTTGAACGAAACGAATGATACCGTGTATGTTATCGGAGGACCTTCAAGCCTCGGAGAAGAATTTGACGAGCAGATGAAAGGAAAGAAAGGAGGAGACTTCTGCGATTTTGAGATATCCTATCCTGGTGATTTTCAGGTGGAAACAGTAAGAGGGAAGACAATCCGATACGAGATAGAGGTAAAATCGGTGAAAGAGAAGGAACTCCCCGATCTCGACGATGAGTTTGCCAAATCTCTTCCTGACATAGATGACCTCGCTGCCCTGAAAAATGAGGCCAGGAAGAGTCTGATACACAGGAAGGAACAGGACATCGAGACGAAGCAGAAGGAGGAAATAATCAACACCATTATCGAGAAGAACCCCATGGAAGTTCCCGAGACAGTAGTGGAAGATGAAATCAGGGGAGAACTCCAGGGTATGGAGGCCCGCCTCAGCTCCCAGGGAATAGATTTTGACCCGTCGAAGATCAATGTGGAAGCCCTCAAGGAGAAATACAGGGACGGTGCGGAAAGATCGGTTAAAACGTCTCTTCTTTTTCATTCCATCGGAGAAAAGGAGGGGATTACCGTTACTGATGAAGAAATTGAAAAAGAATTGAAGGGAATGAGTGAACGATATAACATCTCTTATGAAAATGTTGCATCCTATTATGGTGATGAAAAAAGGAAGGAATCTCTGAGAGATACCCTGGGAGAAAAGAAGGTAATTGATTTCCTCTTAAAGAATGCGGAAAAGGATGCCGAAAAAAAGAGTAGTGAACAGGAGGATCAAGGAACAGTGAAGGAACAAGAAAACAATTGAGAGGAAACTCACACATGGGACTTGTACCGATAGTTGTAGAGCAGAGCGGGAGAGGGGAGCGAGCCTACGATATTTATTCGAGGCTTTTAAAGGACAGGATAGTTTTCATCGGAACGGGGATCAACGACGATATCGCAAATCTGGTGATCGCTCAGCTCCTTTTCCTCGAGGCGGAAGATCCGGACAAAGATATTTATCTCTATATTAATTCCCCCGGTGGACTCATTACCTCTGGCCTCGCGATTTACGATACAATGCAGTACATCAAGCCTGATGTTTCGACGGTCTGCATGGGGCAGGCCGCGAGCATGGCAGCTGTCCTCCTCGCGGGAGGGGCGAAAGATAAAAGAACCGCCCTTCCTCATTCGAGGATTCTGATTCACCAGCCTCTGGGTGGTGCGCAGGGCCAGGCGGTGGACATCGACATCCAGGCAAAGGAGATCATGAGGATGCGGGAAGAGATCAACCAAATCCTTGCAAAACATACGGGGCAGCCCATCGAGAAGATATCTTCCGATACGGACAGGGACTTTTTCATGTCGGCGGAGCAAGCAAAGGAATATGCTATAATAGACTACGTCGTTGAAAAACGGGGTGCCACCCGGAAGAAAAGCAGCTAAATAACGGAGGGACTGTGTCAAAACGAAGCTACGATAAGAACAATATTCTTACATGCTCTTTCTGTGGCAAATCCCAGAATGAGGTCCGGAAACTCATCGCCGGACCCACGGTCTATATCTGCGACGAGTGCGTGGAACTCTGCAACGATATTATCGCTGAAGAGTATGAACTCGAAGAAAATTTCGAGGATAAGAAAAAAAAGATACCGAAGCCAGAGGAGATCAAAAGGGTCCTCGGCGATTATGTAATTGGCCAGGATAGGGCAAAAAAGATCCTCTCAGTGGCAGTGTACAACCATTACAAGAGGATAGAGGCGGCTCCTACGGAACAGGTGGAGCTTCAGAAAAGCAACATCCTTCTATTAGGGCCTACAGGTTCCGGGAAAACTCTCCTTGCCCAGACTCTGGCGAAGATACTGAACGTCCCATTTGCGATAGCCGATGCCACGACTCTTACAGAGGCTGGATATGTGGGGGAAGATGTGGAGAATATCATCCTGAGCCTCGTTCAGAATGCTGATTACGATGTGGAAAAGGCTCAGAAAGGTATCGTCTATCTCGACGAGATCGACAAGATTGCGAAGAGGGCGGACAGTCCCTCCATTACCCGGGATGTTTCCGGAGAGGGAGTACAGCAGGCTCTCCTCAAAATTCTGGAGGGCACCGTTGCGAATGTTCCTCCGAAGGGGGGGAGGAAACACCCTCAGCAGGATTTCATTAAAGTAGACACATCAAATATTTTATTCATCTGCGGCGGAGCTTTCATCGGTCTGGAAAAAATTATAGAAAAGCGTCTTTCCGATAAGACCCTTGGGTTTGGTGCCGACATCAAGAGTAGAGAAGAGAAGAAGATCGGAGATATTCTTACTTCTGTTCAGCCGGAAGACATTAATAAATATGGAATGATTCCCGAGTTTATTGGAAGGATTCCTGTGATAGCGACTCTCCATGAACTTACGGAAGATGCCCTCATCGAAATACTTACAACTCCGAAGAATGCCCTCGTGAAGCAGTATCAGAAGCTCTTTGAGTACGAGAACGTGATGCTCGAGTTCACCGAAGAGGCTTTGAGAAAGGTCGCCACGCTTGCAATCGAAAGAAAATCAGGGGCCAGGGGACTCAGGTCGATCATGGAAAACATCATGCTTGACGTGATGTACGAGATACCCTCCAGAGACGACGTCAAGAAGGTACTCGTCACCAAAGAAGTGATTGACGGCTCGTCCCAACCCCAGATTATCGAGGAAAAAAAAGCGGAACTGGCTTGAACTGCAGAACACTATCTGATTGAGAACCTGAAAAGGAGTATCTGATGGGCGGCACAAGCGTCATACTTCCTCTCTTACCATTAAGAGATATGGTGATTTTTCCCTCTATGGTAGTTCCTCTCTTTGTAGGGCGTGACAAGTCTGTGAGCGCCCTCGAAGATGCGATGAAGAAGGACAAGGCAATCATGATGGCGACCCAGAAGGACGCCAGGAATGACAATCCAGGTCCCGAGGACATTTACGAAGTGGGGACAATCTGTTCCGTGATCCAGATGAGGCGGATGCCCGACGGGACGATAAAGGTTCTCGTTGAAGGAAAGCGGCGGGCCAGGATATCCCATTTTCTCCCCGGAGAGGAACATTTCCAGGTATTTATCCGGGAAACCGTATCGGAAAGCGGAGATCCTCTCGAAACGGAAGCCCTTATGAGGAACGTGACCAGTTCCTTCGAAAATTACGTGAAACTCAGTAAAAAACTACCCGCTGAGCTTCTTTCTACAGTGTCGGGGATAGAAGATCCCGGTAATCTCTCCGATACCATCTCGGGCCATCTTCCCCTTAAAGTGGAAGATAAGCAGGAACTCCTGGAAATGA
>CAZPLX010000152.1:0-4480 GCA_964587345.1 uncultured bacterium | reverse complement strand
GCTGAGCCAGCAGATTTACAGTCTGCCCCCTTTGGCCACTCGGGTACCTCTCCACGGTCTGGAGCCGACGAAGGGATTCGAACCCCCAACCTGCTGATTACAAATCAGCTGCTCTACCATTGAGCTACGTCGGCGGGTACTCCGCAGAGTGGAAAATTACACTATAAAGTAATATCTTTGTCAATCATTAATTGCCACAGATTATTTCATGAAGGGCGGGTGCTCTTCCGAATAGTGTGGAGAAATATCCCGGCGGAGACACTTACATTCAAAGAATCAAAATGTCGTATCAAGGGGATAGTAACCTTCACATCACACTTCGAAAGAAGTTTTTCCCGGATCCCTTCTCCCTCAGACCCGAGCACGAGGACGATTTTTTTTCCAAAGGAGACTTCATGTACGGGAATCCCCTCTCTCGAGGAAGCCCCATATACCCAGTACCCTTTCCCTTTAAGGTATTCTACTACCCTCGAAAGGTTTACCGCTCTCACAACGGGAAGGTGGGCAAGGGCCCCCGCTGATGAGTCGATTGCCCCCTCTGTGATAGATGAAGCCCTTTTTTTCTGAATGATCAGGCCATCAGTTCCGAAAGCGTATGCCGACCTCGCTATCGCTCCCACGTTGTGAGGGTCCACAACCCTGTCGAGTACTACCACTATTGACATCTCTGAACCCCCGGGAAGGAGATCCTCGAGGGCAAAGTAAGGGAACTCGAAGAGCTCTGCAATCATTCCTCCCCGTATTCTTTTCCCTGGAAAACGTTCGTTGAGCAACCCTTCCTCCATTTTTCTCCAGGGGATATTCTTTCGAGATGAGAGAGCGCACACCTTATCCCTCTCCTCAGATTGGCATTTCTCTGTCAGAAAAATATTTTTAATTCTTTGATGGCCGGAAGAGAGAAATTCAGAAACAATATGAGACCCCGTCAGGGTAATATTCACGAATCAGTTCCCGCGAGGGTACGCGCAATCACTCGTAACCTCTCTTCCAAATTTTTCACGCCGGTGAGTGATCTTCCCATCACGAGATAATCCGCTCCACTTTCGATGGCAGACCGGGGAGTTGAAATCCTTTTCTGGTCACCCTTCGCGTCACCTTCTAACCGTATCCCAGGAGTAATGGCTGTAAAGGAACATGACATTGCACTCTTGAGACGGGCGACTTCTCCGGGTGAACATACAACCCCCATAACGCCCGCAGAAAGTGCGAGGCGTGCCTGAGCTTCTACCATCTCCCCCACCGATCCTCCTATGCCGGTTGCCTTTAAATCCTTTTCACCAAGACTGGTGAGAAGAGTAACGGCTGCCACCAGCATACCCCCAGCGGCTTCCCCGGCAGCTTCGAGCATAGCCCTTCCACCGGACGCATGGACGGTAACCATTTCTACTCCCAGTGCCGCAGCACTTTTCACGGCCCCCCTCACTGTGTTCGGAATATCGTGGTACTTCAAATCGAGGAACACCCTCTTATTCCTCTCCCTGAGAGCAGCTACAACAGGAGGTCCCTCTCTGGTGAAGAGTTCCATTCCCACCTTGTACCAGGTGAGCATATCTCCTGCCTGATCCACAAATTGGACCGCATCTCTGGCGGAGGAATAATCAAGAGCACAGATCACCCGTTTCAATAGTCTCTCCAATAAAGAAATTCTTTTTCTATCTCGTAAATAAGAGTGGACACTGCATCCGTGATTGTGATATCGACGGGATCCCCCGTTCTCCTCCTCGTCATCTCCACTTTGCCCTCTTTGACTTTCTTTTCCCCCACGGTAATCCGGAGGGGGACACCTATTAAATCAGCATCCTTGAACTTGATCCCTGGCCTCTCTTCCCTGTCATCTATTAAGACATCGACGCCCCTGGCAACAAGTTCCCCGTAAAGATTTTCAGATACTTTCCTGACATTTTCCTTTTTCTTGTTTACAGGGAGAATTTGGACCGAAAAAGGAGCTATTGCAAGAGGCCACACGATACCGTCCTCATCATGGTTCTGCTCAATTGCTGCCGCTACGGTTCTGCCGATGCCGATACCGTAGCACCCCATCTCCATCACCTTTTCCTTCCCGTCGCTGTCGAGAAATGTCGCTCCCATAACTCTGCTGTATTTTGATCCAAGTCTGAAAATGTGGCCGACTTCGATGCCTCGGGAAATCGATATCTTCCCTCCACAATTTGGACAGGGATCTCCCTCCTCGATCTGCCGGAAATCCCCTACTGTGGTGGGCTGAAAATCCCTTCCGGGTACCACGTGAATAAGGTGATAATCATCTCTGTTTGCCCCGGTGATTCCGTCGCGCACTCCCATGGCGGAATAATCGGCGTAGAGGGTGGCTGAGAGACCGACAGGGCCTGCAAACCCTCTGGAAGTACCTGTTACATTCCTGATTATTTCCTCTTCTGCGAGAGCGATCCAGTGTGCACCCAACTGATTCTTCACTTTCACCTCATTGATAATCTTATCCCCCCGTGCCACTACAGCAACAACACCCTGATCCGTATTGAAGATCAGGGTCTTGAGTATACACGTGGGCGATACACCCATAAATTCGCAGACATCTTCAATCGATTTTTTCCCGGGTGTGTGGAACTCTTTGGGCTCTTCCACGGCGAAGGGTTTACCTTTTCTCTCTCCAGATAGTGCCGCTTCAGCAAGGTCAGTATTTGCACCATAATCACAGCTTTTGCAGCTTGCGATTTCATCTTCTCCCGAATCGGCGATTACCATGAACTCATGAGAACTGCTCCCACCAATAGATCCAGTATCTGCTTCTACGGCCTTGAACTGAAGACCTATTCTCCTGAAAATTCTCACATATGCTTCGTACATAGCCCCGTAGCTCCCGCACGCACCCTCGTCATCAATATCAAAGGAGTATGCATCTTTCATGATGAATTCCCTTCCCCGCATGAGGCCGAAGCGGGGTCTGATTTCATCCCGAAATTTTGTCTGGATCTGATAAAAATTTTTTGGAAGCTGACGGTACGATCGGATTTCCTTTCTCACGATATCGGTAATTACTTCTTCATGGGTAGGCCCCAGGCAGAACTCACGGTCACCCCTATCCTTAAAACGCAACAACTCTTTTCCGTAGACTTCCCACCTCCCCGACTCCTTCCATAGTTCAGCGGGGAGGACAGATGGCATGAGAAGTTCTATCGCTCCCGCCCTGTTCATCTCTTCTCTGACAATCTCTTCCACCTTTCTTATCACCTTGAGACCCATGGGCAGGTAAGAATATATTCCCGCGGCAACTTTTCTGATCATTCCTGAACGTATCATCAGACGATGGCTCACTGTCTCCGCATCTGAAGGATTTTCTTTCACCGTAGGTAAAAGGTATTGTGACATCCTCATTCCCTTTTATCCCCCTGTCGTTTCATAAGGACTCTTTCGACTTGTTCAACGAGTTCCCCCACAATCTCATCTTCCTTGAGTTTTTTGACCACCTCTCCATTCACAAACAAAAGGGCAACCCCCTTGCCGCAAGCAACTCCAATATCCGCCTCCGTTGCCTCTCCAGGTCCGTTCACCGCACAGCCCATTATTGCGATCTTGACATAGTCATTCACATGAGAGAGGCTCCGTTCAACTTCTCTAATTACTCCCTCTAAGTCAACTTCGAGTCTTCCGCATGTGGGGCAGGAAATGATCTCCGGACCCCTCTTCCTCTTTCCGAGTGTCTTGAGAATTTCAAACCCCACTCTCACCTCCTCTTCTGGAGGTCCTGTGAGAGAAACACGGATAGTGTCACCTATCCCCTCGCTTAGGAGAATACCTATCCCTACTGATGATTTTATGGTGCCTGAAAAAATAGATCCTGCCTCTGTAATCCCCACATGGAGGGGGTAATCATAGGCTTCCGAGAAGATCCTTGCAACTTCGATAGATGTGTGGACATCGGACGCCTTCAGTGAAACCTTGATATCGCAAAAGTCTTCGGATTCAAAAAACTCGATATGACGCTTTGCCGAGGCGAAAAGGGCCTCTGCTGTTGGTGCCCCGTAACTTTCAAGGAGATCCCTTTCCAGGGAGCCAGCGTTTACCCCTACCCTGAGAGGAATTCTCCTTTTCTTCGCCGCGTTGATAACGGCTCTTACTTTTTCACGGTCCCCTATATTTCCCGGATTTATTCTTACACAATCCGCACCATAACTGATCACTTTCAGGGCAAGGTGGTGGTTGAAATGGATATCCCCCACAAGGGGCATTTCCGTTCCACTCCGTATTTTTTTGAAGGCCTCGGCAGCACTTTCGTCCGGGATAGCAATACGCACGATCTCACAGCCTGATTTAGCGAGAGAGCTTATCTGTTCGAGAGTACTTTCTACATTTCTCGTATCCGTCTTGGTCATTGACTGTACTGATATAGGGGCATCCCCCCCTATCTTCACGTGGCCGACCAGGATCTGTCGTGTGGTTTTCCTCTTCATGGCAAAATTCGTTAAGAGTATACAACAAATCTCCCCGGGGATTGAACAATTGT
>CAZPLX010000151.1:0-4498 GCA_964587345.1 uncultured bacterium | reverse complement strand
CAGGAGCCGGGATGATGGATTGCAAGGAGGCCCTCGTAGAGGCGGAGGGTGAGATTGAAAGGGCGATCGATTTCCTGAGAAAAAAAGGTCTTGCCACTGCTGCGAAAAAAGCGTCCAGAGTCGCAAGTGAAGGCTCCGTGGCTTCCTACATACATGCAGGGGGGAAAATTGGAGTTCTCGTAGAAGTTAATTGTGAGACCGATTTTGTTGCGAAGACAGATGAATTTCAGGAACTCGTGAAGAACCTGTGCATGCAGGTTGCCGCTTCCAATCCACGCTACGCACGGAGAGAAGAAGTTCCCGAAGAGGAACTGGAAAAAGAGAGAGGAATTTACAGGGAACAGGCCCTCTCTTCGGGGAAACCGGAGAAAGTTGTCGAGAAGATTGTGGAAGGAAAGCTGAATAAATATTACGCTGAGGTGTGCCTTCTCGAGCAGGCCTACATCCGGGATTCAGGGAAAAAGGTGAAGGATATCGTTACTGAAACGGTTGCAAAGCTTGGGGAGAACATCGTTGTCAGGAGGTTCGCCCGCTTCGTGATCGGTGAGAGTCAGGGAGCCTGATAGAGCCTCCTGACAGAATAGGGGGAGATAAAAGTGGTGCGGGCGCGGAGAAATCCTTATAAACGCATACTCCTCAAGCTGAGCGGCGAGGCTCTTATGGGGAAGCAGAGTTCAGGCATCGATCCCCATGTGTTGGATCTGATTTCCAAGGAAATCAAAGAGTTGGTTGCCCTCAGAGTGGAAATCGCCCTTGTTGTGGGGGGGGGGAACATTTTAAGAGGGACGATCACTTCTCAGGAATATGGTATAAACCGGGCGAGTGCTGATTATATGGGGATGCTCGCTACCGTAATCAACAGTGTGGCACTCCAGGAAGTCCTTGAATCGCAAGGTATTACAACGAGAGTACAATCGGCAATCGAACTCAGGCAGGTAGCGGAACCCTACATCAGGCGGAGGGCAGTGAGGCACCTGGAAAAGGGGCGCCTTGTTATCTTTGCCGCGGGAACAGGGAATCCCTACTTCACCACAGATACGGCCGCAGCACTGAGGGCGATGGAAATTAACGCTGAAGCCATTTTTAAAGCCACCAAGGTTGATGGAGTGTACGATTCCGACCCCAAGGGGAATCCAGATGCGGTACGATACGAAGAAGTGACCTACCTCGATGTGCTCGGAAAAAATCTGAAAGTGATGGACTCGACAGCCATCTCCCTCTGCATGGACAATAATCTGCCTATCGTGGTATTTAATCTTCTTGAATCGGGAAACATCATCCGGGCTGCGAAGGGGGAAAAAGTGGGAACTCTGGTCAAGGGGAACTGACATGGAATGGAAAGGGGAAATGAAAGGAAACATGGGGAAGAGTCTCGATAGTTTTCGGCGGGAACTCGGGAAGATTCGGACCGGACGTGCCTCCCTCACCATACTCGATGGCATCGCCATATTCTACTATGGCCAATCCACTCCTCTTAATCAGGTCGCAACACTTACAGTTCCCGATAGCAGAACGATTGCGATTCAACCATGGGACTCCCAGGTGATTCCTTTAATCGAAAAATCGATAGCTTCGACCAGTCTCGGACTCAACCCGGTAAATGACGGGAAAATAATCCGTCTCCCTATTCCTCCCCTTACAGAGGAGAGGAGAAAAGAGCTGGTGAAGACGGTGAAGCGGATGGCAGAGGACGCAAGGGTAGCGGTCCGGAACGTAAGGCGTGAGTTTATGGATAAGGTAAAGGGGATAGAAAAGAACAAAGAAATTTCTGAAGACGAACTCAAGCGATTTCAAGAAGAGATTCAGAAAGTCACAGATTCATTTGTAAAGGAAGTGGACACTATTCTTCAGGAAAAGGAAAAAGAGATACTCGAGATATAGGTGTGATGGAGAGATACCTTCATGGGGGGCGTTTTACCATATTTCAGGTAAATGTCCTCTGTTTTTTTTCGAAGAGAGGTCCCGGGGATGGGGAAAAATATTCCGAAGCATGTGGCGATTATCCTGGATGGGAACGGCCGCTGGGCTCGAATGAAAGGGATGCCAAGGATTTATGGACACAGGGCGGGAATTAAAGCGGTTCGAAAAGCCATAGAGTTTTCCTGCGAACAGGGGATCAGTTATTTAACCCTTTTTGCTTTTTCCGTGGAGAACTGGGGACGTCCAAAGCTCGAGGTGGACGCTCTTATGGGACTTTTGAAGGAATATATATCCAGGGAACTCGACGAAATGATGAAGCAGGATATCAGGTTTAACGTAATCGGAAACTTTGCGATGTTTCCCCCTGACGTGAGGGAGAGCCTCGAAGGGGGAATAAAAAAAACAGAAGGGAACAAGGGACTCGTGTTGACACTTGCTCTCTCCTATTCCGGGAGGGATGAGATCGTAAGAGCGGTAAACAGAGTTATCAGGGAGCGGGGGGGGGAGGGAGATAAGATAGATGTGGAATCCTTCCGGGACTATTTAGATTCCCCCTGGATTCCCGACCCCGACCTTCTCATCAGGACTAGCGGAGAGCAGAGAATCAGCAATTTCATGCTCTGGCAGCTTGCCTACACAGAGATCTTCATCACGGATAAACTATGGCCCCAGTTTACAAAAAAGGAGTTTGAAAGGGCTATCAGGGAGTTTTCAAGAAGACAGAGGAGATTCGGCCTTACTGAAGGACAGATAAGATGAATATTCGGGGAGACTGATGCTTGCGAAAAGGATCGTCACCGCTATTATTCTGATTCCTCTCTTCCTGGGAGCGATGTTATATCTCCCTGAAAAGGAGTTTGTCTTTTTTATCGTGCTCTCCGGTCTCATCGGATCAGTAGAGTTTTCCCTCATGTTTTTCTCCTCGAGTCGATTTGAGGTATTTTTCTTTGTCCTTGTTGTGTCCTTATCGATTTATCTGAGATGTGTGCCCGGGGGAACAAATTTTTCCCAGCTCTCAGGAGTGGGATTTCTCCTCTTTGCGGCACTTGCGATTTTCGGGAGTGGTGATGGTGAAAGACGATACAAGGATTTCTCCACACAGATGATCGGCTTTCTTTACTTCGTTACTTTCTTCCCCTATGCATATCAGCTGAAGAAAATGGAAAGAGGGGGGTGGCTTCTTATCTTTATCGCTATCACAGTGTACATAGGGGACAGTGCCGCCTATTTCGTGGGAAGGCGTTTCGGAAAAATGAAACTTGCTCCTTCCGTGTCCCCTGGAAAAACTGTTGAAGGTGCCCTTGCATCTACTCTATTCGGTACCCTTGCCGGCTGCCTCTACCTTCACTACGTGTACAGGCTGGGAACTTTTTCACATCATCTTATTCTCTCTCTTCTCGTTTCTTGCGTGGGCCAGGGTGGAGACCTCGTCGAGTCTCTCTTTAAACGGGCTGCGAAGGTAAAGGATTCAGGGAGGATCTTCCCCGGTCATGGAGGGTTCCTGGACAGGGTTGACAGCTTCGTCCTTAATCCCCTGATAGTAGTGGTTCTCATTGGCAGCGTATGGAGGTGATGTGAGAGCTATTGCGATACAGGGTTCTACGGGGAGCATAGGGAGATCTACCCTCGACGTTATCGAAAGAAATAGAGAAACCTTCAAAGTCTCATCGCTTATGGCGGGAGAAAATGTGGCTCTTCTTGCCGATCAGGTCAGACGGTTCACCCCGAAAATTGTGAGCGTGAAAGGAAAGGATGAAGCGGATGCACTTGGAACCCTCCTTGGAGAAAAGCATCCCCCCATCGTTTGGGGGGAAGAGGGGATCATGGAAGCCACTCTTTACGGGGAAGTGGATACGGTGGTGGCAGGTTCCTCCGGTATTTTCTGTTTGCACTCCATCATCGAATCCGTGCGGAAGGGGATGAGGGTCGCAATTGCGAATAAAGAACTTCTCGTGGCGGCGGGGAATATAATCATGGAGGAAGCAGAAAAGAGCGGTGCACTTGTGATTCCTGTGGATAGCGAACATTCGGCTATTTTTCAGGCACTTTCAGGACAGCGGAGGGAAGATGTGACCCGTCTTATCCTCACCGCTTCTGGAGGACCTTTCTATTTCGCCCATAAGAGGGATCTCTCAAAAGTAACGGCCGAGGAAGCGCTGAAGCACCCCGTATGGGAGATGGGGAAAAAAATCACCATAGATTCGGCAACAATGATGAACAAAGGCTTCGAAATTATTGAGGCCATGCATCTTTTCCGCGTTTCCGCCGATAAGATTGATGTGGTAGTACATCCACAGTCGATCATCCATTCCATGGTGGAGTTTACTGATGGAACGATTCTCGCCCAGATGGGGGTTCCCGATATGAAAGGACCGATTGGATATGCTCTTTCCTATCCTGAGAGGCTCGAGGCCTTCCAATTCCTGAATATTGAAGGGGTAAGAGAAGGCCTCACATTTTTTCCCGTAGATGAAACCAGGTTTCCTGCCCTATCCCTTGCGCAGAATGTTGCGAAAAAGGGGGGGCTTCTCCCTGCCGTACTCGTAGCTGCGAATGACGTTGCAGTGGAAAATTTTAT
>CAZPLX010000150.1:0-4510 GCA_964587345.1 uncultured bacterium | reverse complement strand
AGTATCTCGATGAAAAAGGGGAAATAAAAGAGATACTAGAATCCTCCATTTACAACGTCCAGGAAAAAAGAGGAGTTCTCGATGCCTTGCTGAAAAAAAAGAACTACTCGGAGATGATAGACCATTTTCTCCGTCTGATACAGGAAAAGAGGAGGATATCCTTTATTACCCAGATAAGGAATGGGCTTCTCCTCCTTGTTGAATCTCACGAGGGAATAGAAAGAGTGGAAGTGATCGCCTCATCTCCCCTGGAGAAGGGACAAAAAAAAGAGATTGTGAATGCTCTTGAGAAAAGCACGGGAAAGAAGGTAGTCCTGGAGGAATCGATAGACCCCTCCATTATAGGGGGTCTGATCATAAAAGCGGGCTCCAAAATATATGATGGAAGCATAGTGACACAGTTGAACTCGCTTGGAGAAAAATTAAAGAAGGGGTGATGAGATACCATGGGTATTCGGGCAGAAGAGATTACTGAAATCATAAAAAAGCAGATTAAGAGCTTTGAAAAAGAGATCGATATTGCCGAGACGGGTATCGTCCTCTCTGTGGGAGATGGAATTGCGAGGATCTACGGTCTGGAGAATGCCATGGCGGGTGAGTTGCTCCAGTTTCCCGGAGATGTCATGGGCATGGTCCTGAACCTGGAGGATGAAAACGTTGGAGCGGCAATTCTCGGAGAAGATCACCTGATCAAGGAAGGCGATCTTATCCGGCGGACGGGAAGAATTGTGGAGGTACCCGTGGGGGATGCACTCGTGGGAAGAGTTGTGGACCCCCTGGGAAGGCCCATAGATGGAAAGGGGCCGATTGAGACAAGTGAGCACAGAAGGGTTGAAGTCAAAGCTCCTGGAATCGTCAAAAGGGAGCCTGTTAAAGAGCCCCTTCAGACGGGGATCAAGGCGATCGATGGGATGATTCCTATCGGAAGGGGACAGCGGGAACTTATCATTGGTGATCGGCAGACAGGCAAGACAGCGATCGGGATAGACACCATAATCAACCAGAAAGGGGAAAACGTGATCTGCATCTATGTTGCTGTGGGGCAGAAAAGATCCACAGTGGCACAGGTTGTGGAGAAGCTGAGGCAGCACGGCGCCATGGAATACACCATCGTTGTGGCCGCGACTGCAAGCGAACCGGCACCTCTTCTCTTCATCGCTCCCTACACGGGCTGTACTATGGGAGAGTACTATCGTGATTCGGGACGACATGCTCTTGCCATTTATGACGACCTTTCAAAACACGCTGTGGCATACAGGCAGCTTTCTCTTCTTCTGAGACGTCCACCGGGGCGTGAAGCTTATCCTGGTGATGTGTTCTACCTTCACTCGAGACTTCTTGAACGTGCAGCAAAGATGAGCGAGGAGGAAGGAGGAGGATCCCTCACCGCTCTTCCCGTTATCGAGACCCAGGCGGGAGACGTATCTGCATACATTCCAACCAACGTGATTTCCATCACCGACGGGCAGATATATCTCGAGACCGATCTGTTCTATGCAGGGATTCGTCCCGCCGTGAATGTGGGTCTCTCCGTGTCAAGAGTTGGGGGAAGTGCCCAGGTGAAAGCGATGAAGCAGGTCGCGGGGAGACTTCGTCTCGAGCTGGCCCAGTACAGGGAGATGGCGGCATTCGCACAGTTCGGTGCTGACCTGGATAAGGCAACCCAGCAGCAGCTTGCCCGGGGATCCCGGTTGACAGAGCTTCTGAAACAGCCTCAGTATAAGCCCCTCCCTGTGGAAAAGCAGATCGTGACCATATACGCGGGGACAAACGGTTATGCGGACGAGTATGAGCTCGATGTCCTCGAGCGGTACGAGTCGGAACTTACCAATTTCATAGAAACGAAACACCCGGAAATATACAGCGATTTGAGGGAGAAGATGGTGATCGACGACGATATGGGCGAGAAACTTTCTGCTCTCCTCGACGAATTCAAAGAAATATTTCAGGCATAAACAGGAGAGGTTAAGGGTATGTCATCCTTAAGGGTGATCAAAAAAAGAATCACCTCTGTGAAGAACACGCAACAGATAACAAAGGCGATGAAGATGGTGTCGGCCGCCAAGTTACGGCGGGCACAGGAGGCCATCACTGCGGCAAGGCCTTACGCTCTTGCGATGAAAGATACTGTATTGGATCTGGCTTACAGGGTGGAGCATTCTTCTCACCCCCTTTTCCTTGCGCGGCCAGTAAAAAAACTGGGTGTATTGGCCATTACCTCAGATCGGGGACTCTGCGGAAGTTTTAACGGAAATGTGATCAGGGCCCTGAGGGGATTTCTCCGTGCTGAAGGTGAACACTATGATGAGGTCAGCCTCTACACAATCGGAAGAAATGGAAACGAAGTTTTCAAAAGAGAAGGAAAGCATATTAAAAAGGAGTATGTAAACGTTCTCGGACACGTTACCTTCTCTCTTGCTGAAAATATATCCAGGGAATTAACCGAGGAATATGTGACGGGGGAAATTGACGAAATTCTAGTCTTTTACAATGAGTTTAAATCGGCAATATCCCAGCAGACTGTATCAGAAACTCTTCTTCCCCTCTCGGTTGAAGAGCAGGTAGATGAATTTCCCGTTGAGTTTTTATACGAGCCGAACAAAGACAGCATCATCGAATCACTTATTCCCCGTTTTCTCGCGACCCAGGTATTCAGGTATCTTCTCGAATCGGTAGCGGGGGAGCATGGAGCGCGGATGACAGCAATGGACGCGGCGACAAACAATTCTATGGAAATGATTGACAAGCTGACCCTCCAGATGAACCGTGCGCGGCAGGCTACGATTACAAGGGAACTCATGGAGATCATCGGAGGAAAAGAGGCGATTGAACAGAGTTGAAATCTTGTTGCATGAAGATGCGGGTCAGGAAAAATTGAGCCAGGAGGAAGAAAAAATATGAATAAGGGAAAGATCGTCCAGGTGATCGGACCGGTTATTGACGTCGCTTTCGAACCGGGGAAGCTTCCTGCGTTGTATAACGGGCTGCGGGTAACCAATCAGAGCATCGATGACTCGGAATGGAATCTCGTTGTTGAAGTTGCCCAGCACCTGGGAAATAACATATGCAGGTGTATCGCCATGGATTCAACAGACGGTCTTGTAAGGGGAGAAGATGTCCTCGATACGGGAGGGCCCATCACCGTACCCGTGGGGCCGGAAACCCTGGGAAGAATCATGAATGTCGTGGGGGAGCCTGTCGACGAGGAAGGGGAGATCGTTGCGAAGAGCCGCTACCCGATTCACAGGCCTGCTCCCTCTGTCGACGATCAGTCTACCAAGATCGAGATTCTCGAAACGGGAGTCAAGGTGATCGATCTCCTGGAACCGTACCAGAAGGGGGGAAAGATAGGGCTCTTCGGCGGTGCGGGAGTGGGGAAAACGGTTATCATCATGGAACTCATTCACAACATCGCTATTGAGCATGGAGGATACTCTGTTTTTGGTGGAGTGGGAGAGCGTACGAGAGAAGGGAACGATCTCTGGAATGAGATGAAGGAATCGAAGGTTCTGGGCAAATCGGTGCTCGTCTATGGCCAGATGAATGAACCCCCCGGTGCCAGGGCACGGGTGGGGCTTACGGCACTTACTGCGGCGGAATATTTCAGAGATGAAGAGGGGCAGGACGTTCTTCTCTTCATCGATAATATTTTCAGATTTACCCAGGCGGGATCGGAAGTATCCGCACTGCTCGGACGTATTCCCTCAGCCGTGGGGTATCAGCCCACTCTTGCAACAGACCTTGGGGAACTCGAGGAGAGGATTACCTCGACGAAAAAGGGATCGATCACTTCGGTCCAGGCGATTTACGTACCGGCGGATGACTTGACCGACCCTGCACCTGCAACGACCTTTTCCCATCTTGACGCAACGACAGTGCTTTCAAGGCAGATCGCAGAACTCGGGATATACCCTGCCGTGGATCCTCTCGATTCCACCTCTCGAGTACTCGATCCGATCGTTATCGGGGAAGAACACTACCAGATTACCCGTGAAATTCAACAGATTCTCCAGCGCTACAAAGATCTTCAGGACATTATCGCGATTCTTGGGATGGATGAGCTTTCGGAAGATGATAAGCTCACTGTATCCAGGGCTAGGAAAATTCAGAGATTCCTCTCCCAACCTTTCTTCGTGGCAGAACAGTTTACAGGCCAGGAAGGAAAGTATGTAAAACTCGAAGATACCATCCGCGGATTCAAAGAGATTGTAGAGGGGAAACATGACAATCTGCCGGAGCAGGCGTTCTACATGGTGGGGACTATTGAGGAAGCCGTGGAAAAGGGACAGAAGCTTCTGGCGACCGTTTAGGGGAGCAGATGGCAGACAAGATACAGCTGGATATCATCACGCCTGAGAGGGTGCTCTTCTCCGGCAGTGTTGATGAGGTGGTTGCACCAGGACACTCCGGGGAATTTGGCGTACTCCCGGAACATACTCCTTTTCTTTCTCTTCTCGAAATAGGGGTGTTGAAATTTTCGGAGGAAGGGCGGGAGAAGAAGGTTGCGGTT
>CAZPLX010000149.1:0-4518 GCA_964587345.1 uncultured bacterium | reverse complement strand
CAAAGGTGAGATCTATCTATTATCTCGTCATCCACGTCTGAGAGACTTTCACGCATTCTGTCCCGTGAAAGTGTCACCTTTTCCTGCATATCTTGGGGGATATCAGTTTCCCTGAAGCGGGCACCCAATGTATCTTCATCCCACACGAGGAGTTTTTCCTCAATCAAATCGACAATTCCCTTAAAAGTATCTTCCGCACCGTAAGGAATCTGAAGGGGAAGGGGTGTACAATTCAGTTTTTCTCTCATTTCCCCTACAACTTTGTCAAAATCCGCCCCTACACGATCCATTTTGTTGACGAATGCAAGCCTTGGAACATGATATTTGTCAGCCTGCCGCCAGACCGTTTCCGATTGGGGTTCAACACCTCCCACCGCGCAAAAAACAGCGACAACTCCATCAAGCACCCTCAATGCTCTCTCCACCTCTATGGTAAAATCAACGTGGCCGGGAGTATCTATAATGTTAATCCTATAATCTTTCCAGAAACATGTTGTGGAAGCAGAAGTGATGGTGATCCCTCTTTCCTGTTCCTGTTCCATCCAGTCCATCACGGCAGTCCCTTCGTGAACCTCTCCCATCCTGTGGGACACACCTGTGTAAAAAAGAACCCTCTCGGTCGTCGTCGTCTTCCCTGCATCGATGTGGGCCATGATCCCTATGTTTCTCTGATTATGTAAAGAAACTGCTCGTCCCAACTTTTTCGGTCTCCCGTTACCACCTGTAGTGTGCAAAGGCCTTGTTCGCCTCTGCCATTTTGTGAGTATCTTCCTTTTTCTTGATCGCTCCTCCCCTTCCATGGAACGCATCGAGAATCTCGCCTGTAAGCTTCTCAGTAATGGTCTTTTCTGAACGGTTACGCGCGTATTGGATCATCCAGCGGATGGCAAGAGACCCTCTCCGCGCGGGCCTCACCTCTATTGGCACCTGATAAGTAGCACCCCCGACCCTTCTCGGACGAACTTCCAGAACCGGCTTGATATTATCCACTGCCTTTTTGAGGACTCCCACAGGTTCTTCTCCCGTCTTTTCCTTCAGCCTCTCGAGGCATCCGTAGACAATTTTCCGGGCCACCCACTTCTTCCCATCTTCCATGATGCCGTTGATGACTCTTGAGACTACAGGGTCGTTGGTTACAGGATCAATGCTTCTCTCTCTTCTTGGCGCAGGGCCCCTCCGAGGCATAAAGACCTCCTTGCAAAATGATTCCCCGTTACATTTTTCATAAACAGGTTAAATAAACTGCGAAACGACGTACCGCTTCGGTATGGGAACTCTATTTGGGTCTTTTCGTGCCGTACTTCGACCTGCTCTTCCGTCTGTCATCGACACCAACGGAATCCAGAGCTCCTCTGATAATGTGGTACCTGACACCGGGAAGATCTTTTACCCTTCCTCCCCTGATAAGGACCACTGAGTGTTCCTGAAGATTATGCCCCTCCCCGGGGATATACGCGGAAACCTCGAAGCCGTTGGTGAGTCTCACCCTGGCAACCTTCCTTAACGCCGAGTTGGGCTTCTTTGGAGTCGTCGTGTACACTCTCGTACAGACACCTCTCCGCTGCGGGCAGGAGGTAAGTGCGGAAGAACCGCTCTTTTTGGCCGTCCTCTTCCTTGCATTTCTCACAAGCTGGTTTATCGTGGGCATTTTCTCACCGCTCCATTTCCAATATCGAAACCCAATGAATTTATCACACTTGAAAAATTAGTGTCAACATTAATTTTCTTCAAGCTCGTCCATATCGTCGTTTTCACCCTCCACTTCTTCTTCCACGGTGACCCGGGGATTTACTTCGAGGTACTCCTTCCTTCCCGTCCCTGCGGGAATGAGCCTTCCCATGATCACATTTTCTTTCAGCCCTTCGAGTGTATCGTTCTTCCCGTTAATCGATGCCTCGGTGAGAACCTTTGTCGTTTCCTGGAACGACGCGGCAGAGATCCAGCTGTCCGTGGAAAGGGAGGCTTTGGTGATCCCGAGAAGTTGTGGTTCCGCGATCGCACCCTTCCCTCCATCGCTGATTACTTTTTCGTTTTCAATCCTGAATTTCCATTTCTCCACGCTTTCACCCACAAGAAACATCGTGTCTCCGGGCTCGACAATCTTTACCCGTTTCAGCATCTGCCTGACGATGACCTCAATATGCTTGTCGTTGATCTTCACACCCTGCAGACGGTAGACCTTCTGTATTTCGTTCACGAGGAATTTTGCGAGTTCCTTCTCTCCAAGAACTTTGAGTATATCGTGAGGATTGGGTGAACCTTCCATGAGCGATTCACCTGTCGTGATCCGCTCGCCATCGTGTACAATCACATGTTTTCCCCTGGGGATGACGTATTCTCTGGCATCTCCAAGATCAGGGATTACCGTGATTTTCCTTTTCCCCTTGATGTCTTTGCCGAGTCTCACGACACCGTCAATTTCTGAAATAACTGCCACATCCTTCTGTTTCCGCGCCTCAAATAGCTCCACAACCCTGGGGAGACCGCCCGTGATATCTTTAGTTTTGGTTGTTCCCCTCGGGATTTTCGCGATTATATCACCGCCCTCGAGCCTGTCCCCTTCGTCCACCATAATATTTGCCCCGATGGGCAGGAGATAGCGAGCTTCAGCTGAAGAGTTGGGAAGCCTGAGTGTCTTTCCTTTGGGATCTTTGATCGAGATCCTCGGCCTCGCATCAGAATCTCTCGGTTCGATGATCACCCTGGACACTTTGGATGTGACCTCATCTACCTGCTCTTTTATCGTTACTCCCTCTTTGATATCACCGAATTTGATCGATCCGGAAACCTCCGTGAGGATTGGAATATTCCAGGGATCCCATTCAGCGAGCCTCGTATCTTCGGAGATCTTCTGCCCTTCAGTAACGAGAATAGTCGCTCCGTACGCAACTGGATATTTCTCCCTCTCTCTCCCGTCCCCGTCTGCGATAGCGATCTCTCCGTTTCTCGCCATTGCAACCGACGTTTTGTCCTTCTTGGTGATGGCGTGTAAATTGTTAAATTTCACCACCCCTGAATGCTTGTTTTCTATGAAGGACTGCTCCACGCTTCTGGATGCGGCACCTCCGATATGGAATGTCCTCATGGTAAGCTGCGTTCCCGGTTCCCCGATCGACTGGGCGCCTATAATTCCTATTGCTTCCCCTTTCGTTACCATCTTTCCTCTGGCCAGATCTCTTCCATAGCACTTTGCGCAGACCCCTCTCCTCGACTGGCAGGTAATGACTGACCTGATACGCACGGAATCAATCCCTGCATTCTGGACCTTCAAGGATATTTCTTCTGTAATCTCATCATCCGCATTGACGATCACTTCGTTGGTGACGGGATCTACTATATTTTCCAGCGCAACACGCCCCAGGATCCTCTCTGAGATAGGGTCGATTATTTCACCCCCCTCGATGAGTGGTCTCATTTCCACACCTTCGAGGGTTTCACAATCATCGATGTAAATCATACAGTCCTGCGAAACATCTACGAGCCTCCGGGTGAGGTACCCGGCGTTTGCCGTCTTCAGTGCCGTATCAGCAAGTCCTTTTCTGGCACCGTGGGTAGAGATAAAGTATTGGAGAACCGAAAGACCTTCCCTGAAATTCGAGGTAATTGGAGTCTCTATGATTTCCCCTGTCGGTTTCGCCATGAGACCCCGCATTCCGGCCAACTGCCTCATCTGCTTATCCGATCCCCTGGCACCCGAATCGGCCATCATGTAAATTGGGTTGAATGACTGAATTTTCATCTCCTTTCCAGAACTGTCCTTCGTGGCTTCAGTGGCCATTTCCTTCATCATCTCAGCGGCAACTTCTTCCGCGACTCCCGACCAGATATCTACAACTTTGTTGTACCTCTCTCCATCGGTTATGAGTCCTTCCGTGTACTCTTTCACAACCGACTCCACCATTTTTGTCGCACCCTCTATCAGCCTCGGTTTGTTCGAGGGAATCTTGAGGTCATCCACAGATATGGATATTCCCGAGTATGTTGAATATTGATACCCGATTTTCTTCAACCGGTCTGAAAGGATTACAGTTGATTTTTGTCCGCAGTAGCGGAAAGAATAGTCGATGAGTTCGGCAAGATCACGTTTTTTCATTGCCCTGTTGATGAGATCGAAAGGTATTTCCTGAGGAATCACTTCACCGAGGATTACCCGACCCACTGTCGTTTCTATCCGTTCTCCGTTGATCCTCACTGTGATCTTCGCGTGGATATCGACTCCCTTTGCGTCATAGGCCAACCGTACTTCCCCGGGAGATGCGAAAATCTTCCCCTCCCCTTTTGCGCCGGGTCTTTCTCGTGTGAGGTAGTAGATCCCGAGGACAATGTCCTGGGTGGGGCCGATGATCGGTTTCCCGTTCGCCGGGGAGAGAATATTGTTCGTCGACATCATGAGAACCCGGCTCTCACTCTGCGCTTCAATAGAGAGAGGAACGTGAACCGCCATCTGGTCACCATCAAAATCAGCATTAAAGGCAGTGCAGACAAGGGGGTGAAGCTGTATTGCCTTCCCCTCGATGA
>CAZPLX010000148.1:0-4535 GCA_964587345.1 uncultured bacterium | reverse complement strand
GAACAGCCGGTGCAGAGATCCAGGTCTATCGCCATGGCCCACCTGTACGCATTATGATGGTGCTCCGGGTAGATGTTGTCCTTCTCGTGTGTATACTGTTCTTCCTGGTGCAGCGGTTCGGGGATGATCCCTCTCCCCTGCTGGGAAAAAGAACCTGACAAAACGGGAATCCTAGCCCGGCTTCCCTTCCGGGTTATTTTTATTTCTTCAATGTAGAAGAGCGGTTCTCCGCTCCTCTCCTCCACTCCCATGGGAGGATCCTTTAACATGTCCCGGAAGACTGATACCATGTTTTCCGAAAGCCCCGGCTGAACCTTCACGGGGAGAGTATGAGACCATCCCTCTGAAGAAAGTGTCACCTCATCTGCGTCTTTGAGGGAAAGTTTTTTCGCCATCCCAACGGGAACTGATACCCACCGGCCGTAAGAGATAGTGGTAACCGGGTCGGGTATCTCCGATAAAAGAGGAAGATCACCGCTTCTCCCGTCGAAGGTTCTCAAGGAAGGGATTGCAACAAGGGAGGATGTCCCCACTCCTCCTTCCATGGAGATGTCTTTCATAAACGTACGGGTCCCTTCCAGATCGAGGGTCACCTTTTTTTTCTCAACAGGAAGAGTGACATACCCCTTCTCTAAAAAGATTTTTGTCCCCTGCGCCCCGAAGCGCCTCTTCCACTCTCCCGCGAGGTAATCCATGTACCTTACAGTCTCCTCTCCTCCGGTCACCTCTTTCATGAGAGAGAGGAGAATATCCCCTTCGGATCGGGTATCGTAAAGGGGAGAAATCACCGGCTTCATGAGGGTCCACACACTTTTTCTCGGTTCCCCGTCCCCCCACGACTCAATAGGATGAGAGAGAGGAAGGAGGAGATCGAGTTCTCTGGCCGTTCCGTTTAAAAGGTCGGCAAAACCGACCTTGAAGGGGGTGTTTCGAAGGTTCTTACGGAAAGGTATCCTTGAAGGAAGAGACTCTGACGGATCTGTCCCAGAAACGATAAGGACACCCACCTCATTTTTACTCATAGAGAGAGAAAAAGCGTCCATATCCCTCATAGATCCCACGGAAGTGTAATTCTCCCCTTCGGAGAAATCCACAAGAGGTCCGACCGCCCCGCTCATCCACTGGATCAGTCCGCAAAGAAGGGCCACCTCTATCCCGAGGATGTGGCCGGTGGACACTCCTCCCGCGAGTACAAGAGGTTTTTTCGAGTGAATAAGGACCTGCCTGATCTCCGTGAGGACAGACCCTGATATACCCGTCTCTTTCGACACTTTTTCCGTCGTGAGTGTATGAAAAGGTCCCGTGAGACTCTCGAGGAGATCCCTCTGAATTCCCGCCCTCCCCGAAAGAGAACGGAGGAGATAGGCCAGAAAATAGACCTCCTTCATTGGCCGGATAACCACTCTTTTGTGGGCGTTTGCTCCCGTCATAGAAAAATGAGGTTCTAGATGGTACCACGTAAGTCCCCCTCTTTCTCTCGCCTGGGAAATATTTTTCGCGAAAGAGACAGGAGAGATGTAGGTCTCCAGAATATCCGCACCCAGAGTAATGAGAAGATCGGCATCTTCCACTCTATAGTGGGGCACATCACCCATACCGAAAAGAATTCGGTATGCCTCTCTCACCGCCGCATGGGGATACGCCTCGTACTGGGGAAGCTGTAAAAAGCCCGTTTTCTTGCAGAATGCCTTCGCAAGAGAAGCGAGGCTTCCCGTCTGACGCCCCGGAAGATAGGCATTCTTCAACCCACCTTTTTGCGACTTCTTCACTTCTTCCGCAAATTTCGATAGAGCCTTTTCCCATGAAACCGCCTTGAATTTTCCCGATTTTCCTTTGAGAAGAGGCGACTTGATCCGGTCGGGATGATAGAGCCTGGAGAGGGATGACTGGCCCCTGATACAGAGCCCTCCCTCATTCACCGGATGTCCCTTCGCCCCTTCGAGCTTTATGGGCCACCTCTCCCGCACCTTCACCTGGAGCCCACAGCCTGCGGGGCACTCTGTGCACGTGGAGGGATAATAGTAGGGAATCCCCGGAATAACCCCGTCGCTCGGGGGCATCACGTAGGACACAAGCTTTCTGGAGCTCTCTTTCTCCCCGCAGGAAGAGAGGAAGGCACTACCCGTCAAGCTTCCAAGGATCCGTAAAAAATCTCTCCTCTTCATATTTCATTTCTCCCTAGCGGTGACATGTGGCGCAATCCAGGGGAAGAACCCCCCTGTTTTTGTGGCACGATACGCACCAGCCCATCTTGAGGGAACTCACCTTTCTGATCTTTTTCATGGTCCCCACTGCTCCGTGGCATGTAGTACACTTCACACCCTTTTTCACGTGTCTTTTATGGGTGAAATAGACATGGGGAGGGAGCTCATAGACCCGTTTCCATACTACAGCTTTCTTTTCGTCAAAGTAGCGTGTGAGCTTCTTTATCTCGCTTCGATCCGTGGCGATGCTTCGGTGACACGCCATGCACTTGTTTAAAAAGGGGACTCCCGCGAACTTCGACCTTTCCGCGTAGATGTGGCAGAAGGTGCAGGCTATTCCGAGGCGGGACACGTGAATGGTGTGGGGAAAGGCAATAGGCTGGTCTGGGGCTCGCTCATTTTCATACCACATGTACCCGAGCCCCCCTGTGATCAAGAGGAAGAGGCCAAAATAGCAAACCATTATCGCAATTGCGATCCCTTTCTTCACCTCACCCCCTCTTCCCTGTTCTACCTGACATCATCTCACTTTCCCCGGTCCAGCTTTTTAAGAAGATAATGGGCAACCCCGTCGATCTCCTCCTCGGTAAGGCCCAACTTCGGCATGGGAGGATAGTCGGGGTTTTCCTTTACTGGATTTCTCACAAAGGCTTTCAGTTTTTCAACGTCATCTCTGTATTCGGGAAGGACTTCAAGAAGTGGAGGCCCCACGAGCTTAGTTTCAAGCCTGTGGCATCCCATGCAGATCTTGGAAAAGACCTTTTCCCCCCTCTCTTCTGGAGAAAGGGGAGCCACTCCCTTCCCCTCTTTTATCCCCTCCTTTCCTGCAACAGGTGCTTCCTCTCCTTTTCTCACGATGAGAGCGCTGTTCTCCCGGAGGGCGTTCTGTCTCGCCACGTGCCCTGAAATGGAAAACAGCACCAGGAGAAGCCCGAAGATGATTGCACCCCTGACCATCACCTCTTTCCGTTTCTCCTCGAGGGAAATAACGAGATAGGCGCAAAGGGCAAAGGCAAGAAGGAGAAGGCCTGAAGAGAGCAAATATGATTCTCCCGACCGGGCAATCCCCGGAAGGGTCACGAGTTCCAGAACTGTTAAGGGAGGAAGGAGAAGAGTTGACCCGATGGTCACATACGCACCCGTTCTGTGGAGGAATTCACTGTACCTCTCCTCATCTCCTTCGGAAGGGATAAAAGAGGGGAGAAAGATCATGAAAATTCCCACAACCCCTCCGGCAAGGGAAAAGAAGGTGAGGAAGGTAACCAGGGAACTCCACGAAATGTAAAGGATGATCCTCTTGGGAATGAAGGGCCATTTCTCCGGGCTGATGACATATCCTGTTCCGATGAGAAGAAAAAAGACGCCAGTGACGATCAAGAGAAGCCCGCCTGTGCCCGTGAGCTGGGAAAAATAAAAATTTCTCTTTTCAAAGTGGAGGGTCCCTCCATAGAGGGAGAGAAGGAGAATCCCCGTGAAAAGCACCGCCGCCAGGGACCACCAGTAGGAAGGTGGGAGGAGGCCTTCCCGGTACACAATTTCCTTATAAATGATGGCAAGGGGAAAGAGGGGAACGATTCCCAGAACAAAACGATGCCCCCTTTTCATAAGAACCCCTTTCGCGAGATTTCCCGCAATCTTTCTATGGAGATCCCCGCCCTTTCCCCTCCCGAGGTCGTTGAAAATAAGGGATGCAGCGGTTCCCCCCGTTATGAAGGCGAGGTAGGGAATGTAGAAAAGAAGAATAAGAAGCAAACAAAATTTCAGGGCAAACAGGCCGCTTGCCGTGAGTCCGAGAGAAGTCCCTGCGGCAGACATTGTCCCCTCGCATCCTCCTGTAAAATATAGGATTTCCTGCAATATACCTTCGCACAATAAACCGGGTAGTACTCATCCGGACAGGATGAGTAATCTCCTGCCGGAATTATGAAGGTATTCCTTTTATCTTACTACACGCTCTTTCGGGGAGGAGTAAAATCCTCCTGTTTCGCGAAAAAAAAATGACGGGCTTCACCCGGACAGTTTACACTGGGAGAAATGTTTCCCCACTATCTAAAGAAAAAGGAGTAAAGAAAACGTTGTCTCTCCTCTATTTCAAGAGCATTCTTTCTATGGTCACAATTGGAGTCACCTTACTCGCTGCCTGGAGTATGCTCGAAATAACGGGAAAACAGCAGAATAATCCCGGGAGGATAAAAACATTAAAGGGAATCCACCGCGCCGCAGCCTTCGTATACATATCCATCTATCTTTTCGTAGCCTACTTCTGTATTCACTTCGTCGTTTCGGCACGTTCGGAATTAAGCCCAAGGGCAAATCTTCACAGCCTCATGG
>CAZPLX010000147.1:0-4541 GCA_964587345.1 uncultured bacterium | reverse complement strand
ATCCGGGACTACCTGGGCCCGGAAAAATTTCTTGACGAGGTCAGGGAGAGGCCAAAAAGAAGCGGTGTCGCGACGGGACTGGCCTGGACACCCGTGGGAGGTGCTATTCTCTTCATCGAGGCAACAAGGGTCCCGGGCAAGGGAAGGCTTCTGCTCACGGGCTCCCTTGGGGAGGTGATGAAGGAATCGGCAAAGCTTGCGGTGAGCTACCTCGAGAGCCGCTACGATGAGGAAGGGATCGACCCTTCACTTTTCGAAAATGGGGATATCCACATCCATGTCCCTTCGGGGGCGATTCCCAAAGACGGTCCCTCTGCGGGGGTGACGATATACTCTGCCCTTTACTCTCTTTTCAAGGGCATCCCGGTAAAGCACGATCTTGCCATGACAGGGGAGATTACCCTTCGTGGGAGCATACTTCCCGTTGGCGGCATATTCGAGAAAGTCCTCGCGGCGAAGCTCGAGGGGATCAAGAAAGTGGTCCTCCCCTTTGGGAACAGAAATGATGTGGAAGAGATCCCCGAGAAGAGCAGGAGGGGGGTCAAATTCATCTTCGTGAAGGATATGGAAGAGCTGATTGAACATGTTATGGAGAAGTCGGGAAGAGGAAGGAGGAAGTGAAACGGTGATTGCCAGGAGTTCCTTTTTTTCGATGCTCAAAAAAAACCTTGTCGCCGAGGATCAGGGGGCAGCTAAAGGGATGGAAAAGTTCCGCGAGGCCTCGGTCCTCGTTCCCCTGATCGATGATGGAAAAGAGGTGTCTGTTCTCCTCTCGAAAAGGACCGAATATGTGCCTCACCACAAGGGGCAGGTGTGCTTTCCTGGAGGATCGAAGGACGAAGGCGATTCTTCTCTCCTCCACACGGCATTGAGAGAATCGGAGGAGGAACTCGGGATCCGGGAGGAGGATGTGGCTCTCTTAGGACCCATGCAACCTGTGCCGACCATGACCAGGTTTATCATCACTCCCTACGTGGGAGCTATTCCTCCGGACACAGCATTTACCTGCAATGGATTCGAGGTGGAGGAGGTGTTCACGGCACCTCTATCGATTTTTCTCGATCTTGGCAGGTACAGAAAAACGGAGACCTATAAGGGGGGAACTTCTCATCATGTCTATTTTTTTGATTATCAGGATCGAACAATATGGGGGGCTACTGCAAAAATTTTAAGAAACATGGCAGGGCTGATTATTGCGAAGGACCTTGGCCGCTATCTTCCTTCAATCATTCAATCGTCCACAGACCCATGAACTTTCTTTTACATTTTTTTGGGGATAGGCTAAATCCATTCTAGTTGACACAAAGAAGGACGATTTAATATCATTATTATTTAAATTCCGCGCGGGAGGGGAATTATGGGAGATACGCTTCGCTTTGAAACTATCTGTGTACACGGGGGGCAGGAACCGGACCCGGCCACGCTGGCAAGAGCTGTCCCAATCTATCAGACCACATCTTACCTCTTCAAGGATGCGGATCATGCGGCAAGCCTCTTCGGGCTCAAGGAGTTCGGGAACATTTACACCCGAATCATGAACCCCACATCGGATGTTCTCGAAAAGAGGATGGCCCTTTTAGAGGGAGGAGTGGGAGCCTTGGCCCTTGCCTCGGGGCAGTCAGCGGAAACTCTCACGATCCTGAACATCGCCAAGTCGGGCGAGGAAATCGTTTCGTCTGCCTCCCTCTATGGGGGAACTGTTACGCTCTTTTCCTCTACACTGAAAAAAATGGGAATCGAGACGATATTCGTGGATCCCACGGACCCGGAAAATTACCGTAAAGCCATCACCCCGAAAACCCGGCTTATCTTTGCCGAGACGGTGGGTAATCCAAAGCTTGATATCCTCGATATCGAGGCGGTTGCGAAAATTGCCCATGAAGCGGGAATTCCCCTTGTGATCGATAATACGGTCCCCTCTCCCTATCTCTGCAGGCCTATCGAATGGGGAGCAGACATCGTGGTACATTCTGCGACAAAATTCATCGGTGGCCACGGCACCTCCATCGGAGGAATAATCGTTGATTCAGGTAAGTTCGACTGGGCGAATGGAAATTTTCCCGATTACACGGAGGCCGATCCAAGCTATCACGGCCTCAAATATGTGGAAACCTTCGGAAACCTCGCCTTTATCATCAAGGCCAGGGTTCAGCTTTTGAGGGATATAGGGCCCGCCATGAGTCCCTTCAACGCCTTCCTCTTTCTCCAGGGTCTGGAAACTCTCCATTTGAGGATGGAGAAACATTGTGAAAATGCTATGAAAGTGGCACAATTTCTCGAGGGACACCCGAAGGTGACCTGGGTCTACTACCCGGGACTTGACGACCATGAGACTCATGATCTTGCAAAGAAGTATATGAATGGGGGGTACTCGGCCCTCATCGGTTTCGGGATCAAAGGAGGATATGATGCGGGCAGGGAATTTATCAACAATGTCAAGCTCTTATCACTCCTGGCAAACATCGGGGACGCGAAGAGCCTCGTGATCCATCCTGCGAGCACCACACATCAGCAGCTTTCTCCCGAGGAACAGGTTTCCGCGGGGGTTACCCCCGATTTTATCCGCCTCTCCATCGGGATAGAGAATGTGGAGGATATCATCGAAGATATCGATCAGGCCCTTTCCGGGTGTTGAAAGGAGGTGAACCAGGGCAGATGAAGGTGAAAGAAGGGAGCGTGGGCATAGTCAAAAAGCACTACTTCACCTTTGGGGAACCTCCTGAAGAGTTTATTCTGGAGTGCGGCCACAGACTCGGTCCTGTGACTCTTGCCTACGAGACCTACGGAGAGCTAAACCAGGATAAATCAAACGCCATTCTCATGCTTCATGCTCTTTCCGGGGATTCCCATGCTGCGGGGCGCTACGCCACCACAGACAGAAAACCGGGATGGTGGGATAACGTGATAGGTCCGGGGAAGGCCTTCGACACGGATAAATATTTCATTATTTCTTCCAACGTAATCGGGGGATGCCAGGGAAGTACGGGACCCTCCTCGGTCAACCCGGCAACGGGGAAACCCTATGGTCTCTCTTTTCCCATGATCACGTTGAAAGATATGGTGGATACCCAGGCGAAGCTTCTCGACCATATGGGTATAGACAGGCTCTTCGCCGTCGCAGGAGGGTCGATGGGAGGGATGCAGGCCCTCCAGTGGGCCGTGTCATATCCTGAAAGAGTAGAACTCTCAATCCCCATCGCTACTACCGCAAAGAGTTCTCCCCAGGGGATCGCATTCAGCGAAGTGGGGAGAGTGGCGATCATGTCGGATCCCGATTTCAACGGGGGAGATTATTACGGAAAGAATATTCCCAGGAACGGGCTCTCTCTCGCCCGCATGATAGGTCACATTACCTATCTGTCAGATGAATCGATGCACATTAAATTCGGGCGGGCTTTAAAGGGGAAGAGCAAACCCTCCTTCAATTTCGGAGTGGATTTCGAAGTGGAGAGCTACCTTCATTATCAGGGAGATACCTTTGTTGACCGTTTTGACGCGAACTCTTATCTCTATATCACGAAAGCAATAGACTACTTTGATCTCTCCTCCGAATCGGGTTCTCTTGCAGAGACCTTTCGGGGGAATGATACCCGTTTTCTCATCATCGCATTCAGTTCTGACTGGCTCTACCCGATCTACCAGGCGAAGGAGATTGTGAGGGCCTTAATGGCCAACGGGATCGATGTGACCTACTGTGAGATCGATTCTAAATATGGCCACGATGCCTTTCTCCTCGATGAGGGTGAAATGTCCACTGTGATAAAAAATTATCTTGATAATCACGCGAAAATACTCGGTGTAATCGCCTGATGGAGAGGGCTTCCCGGGTAGATCATAACGTGATCGTTCGCCTGATTCCCGAAAAGTGCAAAGTTCTCGACCTTGGATGCGGTGACGGAGCCCTCCTCGAAGAATTGAAAATGAAGAGAAACGTTTCGGGGAGGGGAATCGAGATTTCCGAAATCGGCGTAAAACAGTGCATAAGCCGGGGCCTCACCGTTTTCCAGGGAGATATCGACGAGGGCCTGAGGGATTTTCCCGACAAATCATTCGATTTCGTCATTTTGAATCAGACACTCCAGGCGGTGAAAAAACCTGATCTCGTCCTGGCAGAAATGCTTCGGGTGGGAAGGAAGGGAGTGGTGGGTTTTCCCAATTTCGGCTATTGGAAGGTGCGGAGTTATCTCATTCTTCGCGGAGAGATGCCGAAGACACGCTCCCTCCCCTTCGAGTGGTACAACACTCCGAATATCCATTTTTTCACGATCAAGGATTTCATCATCTTTTGCAGGGATCACGGGATCAAGGTGGAGAAAAAGGTCTTTCTCTCCACAGAGGGAAAGGGGAGGATTCTCGGGGGGGCCGTGGCGAACCTCTTCGCGGAAAACGCCATATTCGTCGTGTCCTGATGATTTTTCCTTACTCTGCGGATGCCCCGGTTGACAGGGGTTGAGAACTGTTCTATCGTTAAATTCGTGTTTAATATGGGGCTGTAGCTCAGCTGGGAGAGCGCATGACTGGCAGTCATGAGGTCGCGGGTT
>CAZPLX010000146.1:0-4557 GCA_964587345.1 uncultured bacterium | reverse complement strand
TGTGAGGCTGCTGTAGAACCAGGCTGGTGCGGACTTCGGGTGGTGATGAGTGAAATGAAAAAAACCCTCGAAGGGAATTTGGGGAAATGGACCATCAAGAAGCTTGCAGACCTTGAAAGGGAACTCAAGGAAAAATCTGGCCGAGAAATCATGTACTACATCTGACGCATAGTATGGGCTATGAACTTCGATTACATACATAAGGAGGGTAAACGATGAAATTTGGAACGGATATCACGAAACTTGTGGGAAACACCCCCCTGGTTAGGTTGAACCAGGTGACCGACGGGGCAAAGGGAACTGTTCTCGTAAAGCTCGAAAGTTTTAATCCCCTGTCGAGTGTAAAGGACAGGATTGGGGTGGCCATGATCGAAGAGGCAGAGAGAGAAGGAAAATTGAAGAAAGGGACCGTGGTAATCGAACCTACGAGTGGCAACACGGGCATCGCCCTTGCCTTTGTATGTGCCGCGAAAGGGTATAAGTTGATTCTCACAATGCCCGACACCATGTCTGTTGAGAGAAGGTCTCTTCTCAAAGCTCTTGGCGCGGAGCTTGTCCTTACTCCGGGTTCGGGGGGGATGAAAGCGGCGATCTCGAAAGCAGAGGAACTTGCCGGGGAAAATCCCAATTCCTTTGTGCCTCAGCAATTTGAAAATCCGGCTAATCCGGGTATTCATAGCCTGACCACAGCAGAAGAAGTGTGGAGAGATACAGACGGGATGGTTGATGTATTTGTGTCAGGAATAGGCACTGGAGGAACTATCACCGGTGTGGGGAAAATTATCAAACAGAGGAAGAAGGGAGTACGATTGGTTGCAGTAGAGCCGGTTGATTCTGCAATCCTTTCAGGGGGGAAACCGGGCCCTCATAAGATACAGGGGATCGGCGCAGGATTCGTCCCGGATGTCCTTGACACCGATATCTACGATGAGGTAGTAACGGTTTCAAACGAGGATGCCATTGAAATTGCGAGGCGCCTCGCGAAAGAGGAGGGGATCCTGGTAGGTATTTCTTCAGGAGCAGCCGCCTGGGCAGCGATCCAGATTGCAAAGAGGCCTGAATATGAAGGAAAGTTAATCGTCGTGCTTCTGCCCGACACGGGAGAGAGGTATCTTTCCACAGCTCTTTTCACTCCCGAGGAGTAAGGGGGGTAAATAGTTTGTTTGCGAAATATGAGCCGGTCTGTGAAGTAAAAGGCCGGTTCATTTTTCCATGGGAATAGGGGGATGGAAAGTGGAGAAGAAGACTTCGTTGTCCACGAGGATTGTAAGGATGGGAATCGATTTCGACCGCCAGTTCGGCTCGATCAGCGTGCCCATCTACCAGACAGCAATCTACCGTTACAAAAAGTTCGGGGAAAATTTTGGGTACGACTACTCCCGCTCGGAGAATCCGACCCGCTTTGCCCTTGAATGCGCTATTGCGGAGCTCGAGGGGGGTGTCCGGGGACTCGCCTTTTCCTCCGGAATGGCCGCGATTACCTCACTTCTCCTTCTCTTCAAACCGGGAGATGTGATTATCGCAACCGATGATCTTTACGGGGGGACCTACCGCTTCTTTCAGGAGATCATGACTCAATATGGTCTTATCTTTCACTATGTCGATTTTGAAGACCACTCCAACCTGCGGGAGATTCTCGAGGGAGGCGGGGTTGCTGCCCTCTTTGTGGAAACCCCGACAAATCCTCTCATGAAAATCACAGATGTAAAAGCAGCGGCTGATCTGGGAAAAGAATTTGGAGCCATGATCATCGTTGACAGCACCTTCCCCACACCCTTGCTCATGCGCCCTCTGGAAATGGGGGCGGATCTGGTCCTTCACAGTGCCACAAAATATCTGGGGGGGCATAACGATCTTATCGGAGGGCTCATTGTGACGGGAAGCGAAGAGCTCGGAGAGAGAGTCTATTTTACACAGAAGGCGGCGGGTGCCATACTTGGACCCTTTGATAGCTGGCTCCTTCTCAGGGGGATGAAGACTCTCCATGTGCGCTTCGAAAGGGCTCAGGAAAACGCGGTCAAGGCGGCAGAGTTTCTTTACAAGTGCCCCCATGTTAAGCGTGTCTATTTCCCCGGCATACCCGGCCATAGAGGGAACGAGGTACATTTTGCCCAGTCATCAGGGCCTGGTGCGATGCTCTCTTTTGAACTGGGTGAGGAGATATCCGTCCCCACCTTTTTCGAATCCCTTGAGGTAGTTACTCTCGCGGAAAGCCTTGGAGGTGTTGAATCTCTTACCACCCATCCTTCAACAATGACACACGTAGACATACCGGAGGCAGAAAGGCTTAAACTGGGGATTACAGATAGGCTCGTGAGGCTTTCCGTGGGGATTGAGGATGGCCAGGACATCGTGGACGACCTCGACCAGGCGATCCGGAAAGCCGCGAGGAAATAAATTAATAATCGATTCCCTTCTGAGGTTCTATATCCTCCCGGTAGGCGTGTTTTATCTCCGCCATCTCCGTAACCGTATGGGCACGTGCGATTACTTCGGGATGAGCGTCCCTTCCCGTGAGAACGAGGTGGAGAAGTTCCGGTTTCCCATCAATGATCCGCAAAAGCTGGTCGAGATCGATGAGGCCCAGCGAAAGAGCATTGTTCACCTCGTCGAGTATGAGGATGTCAAACTTCTCTGAAGAGATCTTTTCTTCGACCATGGCGATTGCGTCCTGAGCATTTGCACGGTGTTCTTCGAAGGGGTAGGGATTTCCCAGAATGCCGCAGAAACCCTTGCCTGTCAGGTGATCTTCCACTCCCGGTCCGAGCTTCTTGATTCCGTCGATCTCTCCCGCATACATGTCTCCCTTCATGAAATGAATGATGCATACCTTCATATCGTACCCGGCGGCACGGACAGCGATGCCAAGCGCGGATGTGGTCTTCCCTTTCCCGTTACCCGTGATTACCACGATCAGGCCAACTCTCTTCTCCGGTTCAAGGATCTGCAGTTCGAGTTTTTCCATCTCACACCCTCCTCTCATATGGATGCGGAAAGGGGAGGTCTGGTCTCAAATACCCACTGACCCGAAGCAGTTGTGAGAGGGTAGATGAAATCAATCTCCTCTGTTCCATATCACCCACATTCTCTCCATCAAGAGCCGTGAACCGGGGTCATGTTTTTTAGTGAAGCGAGTTTTTTCCGGTACCGGTTCCGGATCTCGAAGAGTTCTCGATCGTAAATCCCTGTCTTAAAATCGGGGAAGCTCCAGGGAAAGGGTTCCACCTTCCCTTTCCTGAAGAAAAGGGTCATGTCTGCCCATACCCCTCTTTTCAGATACACTTTGTTCCCCCGTTCCTTGTAGGAGGCGAGGACAAGCTTGTGAAGGTCAAGATAGCCCACGTCGATATTCACAAGGCGCTTGCCCCTGCGGGAACAGGATGATTCGACTTCTCCCCCCCTCTCTTTTCCACCCACGAGAAAGGAGGGGTCAAGAATCTTCTCAAAGGAAATGATCACCCGTGAGAGAGCTTCTCCCATTTCATCCGCATAGTAGTCGGTTGTGTTGAAGGGATAGACATCGCTCATAAAATCCACAGGGGAGAAGAACCTTTCCAGGAGGGAAAGAGCGGTGTGCAGAGTTTTTTCATTTACGAAGAGGACCGCCGCGATCGGTTGAACTTTTGGGGGCAGAACAGTCATTTTCTCTCCTAGATCATGACGAAATAATCGTGTCCTTGTGCGAGGATGGACTCTTCGAGGCTCTCCTTTATCATATCCTGTTCTCCTCTGTTTTCGATGCAGAGGAGGATTGGAACTCCTTCCAGTGATCCCCAGAAATGGGCCGGGATGGGACCTTCAAAGCCGTAGGCCCTGGTTCCCCTCACCCTGCGTCCCGGGGGCCCGCTCTTATTATCCACAAAGGCGAAAACGAATGCTCCCTCTTCCTCGAGAGCTCCTGCCACCTTTCTTCCAGAAGACCCCGTTCCCACGATCACGGCCCCACTATCTCGAAGGGATGGCTTCCTCTCGAGGAGGAAGTGAATCTTTCCCCTGAACATGAAATCCCTGCTGCACCTCCTGTCCGTCCTTACGAGGCGGGTGGGAGAATCCCTCCAGCATAGGAGGGACCGGGGAACCTTTCCGAAACGCTTTCCCCTCCCGTTGGCTCTTTGAAGAAGGTCGTAATCTTCGGGCCAGGGGGTCTCCCGGTATCCCCCAAGTTCATCGTAGAGTTTCCTCTCGAGAAAGAAGGTGGGGTGGACGATAGGAGACTCCCGGAAGATATCCCCCGTAATCTCTTCGTGGGTCACGAGGCTGTTTGTCCACTCTTCATACCGCTTCACACCGAAAGAGACTGGTGAGTCCCCCCAGAGGGTAACCAGGGTTCCCAGGATATCTACGTCTCCTTTCGATCCGAAGTGCCCCATTTGCAAGGTGAGCCTTTCCGGGTCCATGGTATCGTCGGCATCCATGCGGGCCACAAAGCGGCCCCGGCACGCTTCCAACCCAAAATTCAGAGCCTTCACAATACCCCCTCTTTCCATGGTCAGAGGCCGAACCCGCCTATCGATGCTCGCCCATTCTTTCAGTAAAGTGGGAGTGCTGTCTGTTGAG
>CAZPLX010000145.1:0-4583 GCA_964587345.1 uncultured bacterium | reverse complement strand
GATGTGTTCTCCGAGATATCGTCAGCAGGCCACTTGGTTATCTCCTCGCTCCCGTGGCATTCGAGGCAGTCATCTGTGTGCAGGGAATCCGCAATAGCATTTCTCGATAGAATTACGGACACAAAGTGAAGGAAAAGGAGAGAAACTCCCAGAAGAAAACAGGTAGGTCGATGGGCACGGCGATAATTCACATTCATCCTCCGGATGAATCGAGCCCACTGCGTAAGGCAAATACCTATTTCAACCAGACATGGCGAACAGTATCGTATACTGTCGACAGTATTCAATATGTACCCTTTATTTATATCATTTACACAAATTCGTGCAAGAACTTTCTGGCTCCCTCTGGTAGAATCGGTTCATGACCAAAGCAAAAGGGAAAGAAAATCTGGAAAAAGAGGTCCTGTTCCATTGCAGTCGTCGCTCAACACTGGAACTGGAGCTCCTTCTCCACACTTTTTTTCAGGCCCGGTGGCTTTCTCTCGACGAGAAAGGGCAAAAGAACTTTCTTACCCTTCTCAAGATGGAAGACAGCACGCTGGAAAAGATACTCTTCAAAAATGAAGAGATACCCCCCTCCATTGATAGAGCTATTGTCATCGAACTCAGAAACCACTCACTCAAGTGATGTTTTATTCCCTCTAAACTCAACGGAAGTAGGAAAGTTAAATTTCTCTCTCCAGTTTGCCTTTTTTCCCCTTGACAGATTGAGCGGTAAACCACAATATGTTGTATAATCTGTTTTTGTGACCACAATATTTTCCGTTTTTTTCAACTAAGGGTCGAAAACAATTCTGAGGTGGAATGAATGACTGTTCGAGGTGACTTGTTCGAAAAACATGATCCAGAACTGCTGAAAAACAGCTTTTTCAGGGAGGAAGATACGGGGAAGATCCCCTTCCTGCCCCCCTCCTCCTGGAAGGAGAGGATGGTCGATACCTACGGCCCTTTCCCCGTGAACGACAACTCCCTGAGGGTCCTCATGAGGAGATACCTCAAACGTGACGAAGAAGGCAACATAGAGGAGACACCAGAAGAGATGATCGCCCGGGTTGCCTACAACATTGCTCTTGCCGAAGGAGTGCACTACGGAAAGAGTTTTGAAGAAGTTCTCGCGGTGGGAGAACGGTTTTATGAAATGATCAACTCCCTTGAATTTATGCCGAACTCCCCCACCCTGATGAACGCGGGAAGGGAACTTCAGCAGCTCTCTGCCTGTTTTGTCCTCCCTGTGAACGATTCCATGGATTCGATCTTTGACGCGGTGAAAAACACCGCCCTGATTCACAAAAGCGGAGGAGGAACGGGCTTCTCCTTCTCCCGTCTCAGGCCGAAGAACGACGTGGTCAAGTCCACAAAAGGTATCTCCTCAGGACCCATATCCTTCATGACAGTCTTCGATGCTGCAACCGAAACAATCAAGCAGGGAGGTACCAGGAGAGGGGCAAACATGGGTATCCTCCGGGTGGACCACCCTGATATCCTCGAATTCATTACCTGCAAGGACGACAACTACAAGCTGAACAATTTCAACATTTCTGTTGCCCTTACAGAAGAGTTCATGGCTGCAGTCATGGAAGAGCAGGATTACTCACTTTTCAACCCTCATTCCCAGGAGGCAACGGGGACTCTGAATGCAAAGGATGTATTCAACAGGATCGTATCAGCATCGTGGAGAAACGGAGAACCTGGAATAATCTTTTTGGACAGGATCAACCGGGACAATCCCACCCCACAGATAGGGGATATCGAGAGCACAAACCCCTGCGGTGAACAGCCCCTTCTTCCCTACGAATCGTGCAATCTGGGATCACTCAACCTTTCAAAGATGCTCAGGTGGGAAGAAGAGCGGTGGGAGATCGATTTCGACAAACTCGGGGAGCGGGTCGAAAGAGCCGTGCGCTTCCTGGACAATGTGATCGACATGAACAACTATCCTCTTGCCGAGATCGGCATGATGACCAGGGGAAACCGGAAAATCGGCCTCGGAGTAATGGGTTTTGCAGACATGCTTCTGATGCTCAAAGTACCCTACAACAGCCCGGAAGCACTTGAAATCGCATCGAAAATAATGGGATTTATCCAGGAAGAGTCAAAAATTGCCTCAAGAAAACTCGCTGAGGAAAGAGGCCCTTTCCCCAACTATCCCCAGAGCATTTACGGAGGCAACGGCAATCTCCCCCTTCGGAACGCAACGACCACGACAATCGCCCCCACAGGAACAATCAGCATCATCTCTTCCTGTTCGAGCGGAATCGAACCCCTCTTCTCCCTCGCCTTCGAGAGGAATGTCATGGACAATGACAGGCTCCTCGAGGTGAACTCCATCTTCAAAGAAGCCCTGGAAAAGGAGGAAATCTACTCTGAAGAACTCATGGATGAGATCAAGAATGTAAACTCCATCCATGATTTTGAAAACATACCGGAAGATATACGCAATATCTTCGTCACGGCCTTTGACGTATCCCCCGATTGGCACCTCCGGATGCAGGCTGCCTTCCAGGAGCAGGTGGATAATGCTGTCTCAAAAACAGTAAATTTCCCTCATGACGCCACGGAGGAAGATGTTCGAGAGGTATTCACCCTGGCGTACCAGTTGGGTTGTAAGGGAGTAACCGTATACAGGGATGGGTCCAGGGATCAGCAGGTCCTCACACTTGCAAAGGGAAGCGCGGAAAAGAAAGAATCCCTGGAAATGGAGATCCCCATCCCGGGAAAGGTGCTTCCCAGACCGAGACCCGACTCCCTCGAAGGGATCACGAAAGAAATGGGAACAGGGTGCGGAAAGCTTTACGTCACGGTAAACCGGGACGAAAAAGGCCTTTTTGAAATCTTCAACCAGATGGGGAAAGCGGGGGGCTGTGCATCGAGCCAGTCGGAAGCGATAGGGCGGCTCGTTTCTCTTTCCCTCCGGTCGGGCGTCGACCCGAGAGAGATAATCAAGCAGTTGAAGGGGATCAGCTGTCAGAAAAACTCATGGGCTAACGGCGATATCATTCTTTCCTGCGCTGACGCAGTTGCAAAATCGATCGAGTGGTACTTAAGCACCTATGAGGATCTGGAAACATCCGGCAGAGGAAGCCGTTTTGATAAAACTCCCGGAAGGGGAGCATGTCCCGAGTGCGGCTCCCAGCTCGAGATGCAGGAAGGCTGTAATAAGTGCCGTTCGTGCGGCTTCTCGGAGTGCTGACCTCTCTGGGAGGAGCTCACGGTCAATGACCATCCATAGAGGCATATTCATTACCTTCGAAGGGATCGAAGGGTCCGGAAAGAGCACCCAGATAAGAGAATTGCGGGATTTTCTCCAGGCCTCCGGGCACACCGTGATCTCGACCAGGGAACCCGGGGGAACACCCCTTGCTGACAGGATCAGGGACCTCCTCCTCTCGCACCACTCGGAAAAAGTATCTGAAAAAAGTGAAATATTTCTCTACCTGGCAAGCCGCTCCCAGCACATCGCTTCCGTCGTAAAACCGGCCCTCTACCAGGGGATCACTGTCCTCTGTGACCGTTTCTTCGATGCCACACTTGCCTATCAGGGATATGGGAGAGGCCTCGATATCGATTTTCTCCACAAACTGAATCGATACGCCACAGAAGGAATTAGCCCTGACCTCACAATCCTCCTCGACATCCCCGCGGAAACTGGAATCAAGAGGATCAGCCAGAATCCGGAGAGAACCCTCGACAGGTTAGAATCAGAGAACCTCTCCTTCCACGAGAGAGTGCGGAGAGGATACCTGCAGATCGCATCGTCAGAACCGGAACGGTTTATGATCGTAGACGGATCATCAAGTCAGGAAAAGATATCCCATCAAATCAGGGAAGAAGTTACCCGGCGTTTCAACCTCACGAGAGGAAAAAATCGTGAAAATCTCACGGGAAGGAATAGTCAATAAAATCCTGGAAAGTTTTTACAGGGAGCGCTTCCCCCAGGCCATTCTCCTCTTTGGACCTGCTGGAACCTCCAAGTTTTCCCTCGGGAAAGAACTGGCCCAGGCGATCCTCTGCGAGGGAAGTGACTTCCCCTGCCCAGGGTGTCCTTCTTGCAGGATGTTCAGCTCTTCCATCCATCCCTCCTACCTGGAACTCCGGGGAAATGAGAAAGGAGTGATCAGGGCTGATGGGATCAGGAGCCTGAAAAGGGAACTCCATCTCAAGGGTTTTTTCGGGAAAAAAAGAGTCATTTTCATCCATCCAGGCGAGGGGATGACAAAAAGCGCGGGAAATTCCCTGTTGAAAATGCTCGAGGAGCCCCCCAGAGGGGTCCACTTCATCATTACCGCGAGTTCTCCCGGGAAGATCCCCCTTACTGTCCGTTCCCGGTGCATTCTCCTTACCGTCCCACCCTTCGGTGAGGAGGAATTGAAAAAGTATGGTAAATCCGAATATCCAGAGAGAAAGAGTAACGAAATTGCTCGTGCCGCGGAAGAATCCTTTGGTCACATTGATCTTTTCAGGGAACTCGCTTCAGGTTCTTTGAGAGGGGGAGGTGAGATCTATCGGGCAATCGTAAAAGGTGACAGGAAGAAGATCGGAGAAATCGCCTCCACATTTCGCGATGAGGAAAGCGGGAGGAGGGG
>CAZPLX010000144.1:0-4595 GCA_964587345.1 uncultured bacterium | reverse complement strand
TCTTGATGACTCTTTTGTCATACTCGATGAGGCGCAAAACACCACGTCGGAACAGATGAAAATGTTTCTCACGAGGATCGGGTTTGGATCAAAAGCGGTAATCACCGGAGACATTACCCAGGTGGATCTTCCAAATGGAAAGGCTTCAGGATTGATTGAGGTTCGAAAAATTTTAAAAGGGGTCGAGGACATTCGATTCTGTACCTTTTCAGAAATCGACGTAGTTCGTCATCCCCTCGTTCAGCAAATAATTCGGGCTTACGAGAGATGGGAGAACAAGTGAAGAATAAACTTTTCACCTATCGGGGGGCCACATCGAGGAAACAGGCTTCTCTCCTTTACCTCCTCTTCATCGAGGCCTTTGTTCTCATCATATTCTTTATTTTTTCCTGGGGGTTTTCCCCTCTATTTCAAGGAATTCAATTTCTGAAAGAACCTCTCGTTCTCTCTCTTCCCTTCGGGATATTAGGAATACTCCTCCATATATCGTTTCCTCTAACGGAGACTCTCCTTGGTGTTATCCTTACAGTGCTTGTCGCAAATATTCTTGCCGGTTATTCTTTTTTGATCACTATCGTTGCAGGAGTCTCCCTCGTTGTAGGGTGTGTTGCAGGGAAGGGGGTAGAGAAGAAGGGGAAACTCATTCCCCATGCCCTTCTTTCCACACTCTTCCAGGCCGTCGTCGCTTCTCTCGCCTGGTTCTTCTTTAAAGGTGATGCATTTCTTGGGACGGTGTTGCTTGTTTCGCTCTATTCGACTATTCCCGGAATAGGCATTCTCTTTCTTACTCTCTACCTGGGGGAAGAGATATTCAGAATAGCGAGTCCATTTAAACTCATGGAACTGTGCAGTGAAAGCTCTCCTCTACTCAAAACATTGAGAGAGAAGGCACCGGGAACGTTCTACCACAGCATCAATACGGCTTTTATCGCGGAGGAGGGGGCTGTTGCGCTGGGAGTGGACCATCTTCTCTGCAGGGTAGGGGGATTGTATCACGACATAGGCAAAATCTGGAAGCCGGAATATTACAGCGAAAATCAATTCGATGTGGAAAACGTTCATGAACATGTTTCACGTGACATTTCCCGGTTCATCATAATTTCCCACATCGATGAAGGAGTGAAACTCGCAAGAAAACATAAACTGGGAAGGGAAATCGAAGAGATCATGAGATCTCACCACGGGGATGCTCCCCTCTACTATTTCGATGAGAAAGGGGAAAAAAAGAGGGAACGTTATCCAGGTCCAGTCCCCGGAACGGAGGAGCAGGCGATAGTGATGCTAGCCGACGCGGCAGAAGCTGTTGCGCGAAGTCTCCGGGAGGTAACTATAGAGGAACTCGGAAGGGTTGTTCAGTATGTAGTGTCCCGGGCGATCAAGGATGGACAGCTAAAAGGAGTTCGCTTTGGTGAGGAGAGGAGAGCAAGCCTGGAAGAATCGCTCTTCAGGAGTCTGAAGGTAATTTACCACAACAGGATCTTTTATCCATCCAAAGGGGGGTTTGGAGCACAGGCAAGAGATGATGCGCCTCTATTTGAGAAACTGTCAGAGAAAAAAGAAGGTCAGGACACTCCAGGTAAAGGGGATGGTGAAGGAATCCCTGATGAAGTTAAATATCACTGATGGAGAGGTGACGATACTTCTCGTCGGTGATAAGAAAATCAGGCAGCTGAACCGGAAGTATCTTGGAAGGGATCGGCCCACAAATGTCATTGCCTTTCCTTACGGAAGAGATGAGGCCTTTGAAGGAGACATTGCTCTATCTGTTGACACAATCCTTCGCGAAGTGGAAGGAGACTACCTGACGGAAGAGGAAAAACTCTTTTTTTATGCCCTCCACGGAATCCTCCATCTGGCAGGGTATGATCATGAAACGGACGAACCCTCCGCCAGGGAAATGCGGCATATCCAGAGAAAACTTTTCAGAGAGATTACAGGGAAAGAGGTTGTATAAGCGGAGAAAGAAGAAACGATCTTCTGCGGGGAGGGTCAGTGGGAGGGATCTTATTCTGCTTCTTCTTGGTGCGGCTCTCTACGCAACCGCCATGCCGGGGAGTAAATATTTTCCCCCCTGGGGAGCCTACTTTGCCTTTGTTCCCCTTTTTTTTTGTGATCACCCCAGGTCGTGGAAGAGGAGAGAGTTTCTCCTCGGTTTTATTTTCGGGACTGCCGGATCCTTTTTCCTCCTTCGGTGGGTAGCTTTTACCGTTTCCGTGTACGGCCACCTGGGATCTTTAGCAGGATTATTTATTTCGTTGCTCCTTTCACTCTATTGCGGAATATACTTTGCTATTTTTTCTCTCCTGATGTTTCGATCTTACCGGAGGTTTGGGGAGTGGGGGTTAGTTGCTGCTCCCTTTTACTGGAGCAGCATAGAGATCCTGAGATCAAAGGCACAGGAGGGTTTTCCCTGGCTTCTTTTCGGCTACTCTCAGTACCATGACGAATTGGCCAGACAGTTCGCTCGGATGGGGGGAGTCATAGGCATAGGATTTCTCCTCATGTCGATCAATGTCCTCGCTTTCGTCTCAATCAAGGCTCTATTAAGAGGAACGGGGAAAAAGAGTCTTCTCCCTCTCACTTTTCTCGCCTGTATCGTAATTCTGCTCCATCTTCCCGGGTTGTTAACGGGAGATGAATCTTTTCTCAACACGGGGAGTAGGAAAAACATGCAGATTCTCGTTGTTCAACCTAACATCGAACAGTGGAAAAAATGGGATAAAACCTTTCAGGAGGAGACGGTTCGCACGACAGAGAGCCTCACTGAATCAAAGCTTAACGATGATATTGACCTCGTCGTGTGGCCCGAGACGGCCCTTCCCTTTTTCTATTACTGGGACGAAAAGGGTACCGAGAGTGTCACCAATTTCATCAGAAAAATTAGCAAACCCCTTATCACTGGATCGCCATGGGCTGAGGGGGCTGAGGAAACGAGGTATTACAACACGATACTTCTCATAGCGCCCGATGGAACCGTTCAATCGAAGTATGACAAGATGCTTCTGGTTCCCTTTGGCGAATATGTTCCCATGAGGCGAATTTTGTTCTTCATTGATAAGATAACGGAAGGAGGAGAAGATTTTTCCTCAGGGAAGGCGCTCGTTCTCCTACGTTGGGGGGAAATGAAAGGAATTCCAGAGGTCTGTTATGAAGCTATTTTTCCTGGACATGCAAGGGAAGGTGCGATGATGGGAGGGAATCTACTCCTGAATCTTACGAACGATGCCTGGTTTGGAGATACTGCTGCCCCCTATCAACAACTTTATATGGCGGCTTTTAGATCCGTGGAGACGGGAAGATTCATGATCAGAAGTTCAAACAGCGGGATCAGCGCCGTGATAGATAGATCGGGGAGCGTTGTGAAGAAGGTGGGCCTTGGGAAAAAGGCTTCTTTCGTGGCGAGTGTAACTCTTTTCTCTGAAATGACATTTTATGTCAATAATGCTAGAGTAATTAATTTGTGTATCTCCCTTATCGGGATTCTATTCATATTTATCACGATCTTCAGGAGGAAACGAGATGTCTACGATATATGATGAAGGGCTTACATCCCTTAAGGATCGAGTAGAGAAGCTACGAGGCTATCTTTGAAGTAAATGAGAAAATCTCCCGCCTCGCCGAAATTGAAAAGCTTTCCTCTTCCAACGATTTCTGGAAAGATACGGCAAAGATGCAGGAATTGATGAAAGAGAAAAAACAGGTTGAGAAGTTCCTCTTCACATGGAAAAGCCTTGAGAGGGACCTCTCGGACCTTGATGCAATTGTGGAGCTTTCCAGTGAGGGAGATGTTGACGATCTGCTCGCATCGGAAGGGGAAGAATATTTCGCAAAGGCGAAAGAAAAAATCGAGGAACTGGAACTTTTCAAGATGCTTTCAGAGGAGAACGATGAAAAGAACGCCATCCTCACGATCCATCCCGGGGCGGGAGGAACTGAGTCCCAGGATTGGGCATCGATGCTCTTTCGCATGTATTCCAGGTGGTGTGAGAGAAAAGCATATAGTGAAGAGGTTCTTGATTATCAGGATGGGGAAGAGGCCGGGATCAAGAGCGCGACGATTCTCGTTAAAGGGGAAAACGCCTACGGCTATCTAAAAGCGGAAAGCGGTGTTCACCGTCTTGTAAGGATTTCTCCCTTCGATTCCAACAGAAGAAGGCATACCTCCTTTGTCTCCGTTTTTGTTTCCCCCGAGGTTGATGACGAAATACAAGTAGAGATCAAGGATGAGGATCTGCGTATCGATACGTACCGGGCGAGCGGGGCAGGAGGTCAGCATGTGAACAAAACCGACTCGGCAGTTCGTATGACCCACCTCCCCACAGGGATTGTTGCCCAGTGCCAGAACGAAAGATCCCAGCACAAGAACAGGGCGACTGCCCTGAAAATTCTCAAGTCCAAACTCTACGAACTTGAACTCAGGGAGAGGAAAGAAGAAGTGGCGAAACTTCACAAAGACAAGAAGGAGATCGCCTGGGGATCACAGATACGCTCCTACGTGCTCCAGCCATACAGGATGGTGAAGGATCACCGGACCGGTATTTCCGAAGGAAACGTGGACGGAGTGATGAATGGAAACATAGACATGTTCATAAAGG